>NZ_DKSP01000223.1:0-20435 GCF_002472745.1 Sphingobacterium sp. UBA7253
GCTTCAACTTCCGTATCCGCTATATTCCGATAGGCATTGCGCCCCTCTTTATCGTTTTGTTTTTCCCTTCGTTTCCGTTGGGACTGCAAAGGTAGAAATCTTTTTTGAACTTCCAAAAACTTTTTGAAGTTTTTTTTTCTTTTCTCTTTTTTCGATTTCCGCGTTTAAAATAAACTGAGCGGGATTTTAAATCCTGCCAAACTTCTCTTAAACCCTTCTTTTTTCATGATTCCCTCTTTCGTGGTAACCGTCCCTCCCTTGCGGAGTGGTGCAAAGATAGGGAGTTTACTAACAAACTTCCAAGCCTTTTGTTCTTATTATTTTCATTTTATCCTTAACTACCTGTAACGGTGCAAGATTCTTTTTCATTTTAGCGGTGGAAGCTGCAGAGGAAGGCGAAAAAAGGCTGATCCGGCCGCCAGATTGGGACAGATAGCGGCATCAGGCAACGAAAACATCCTGAATTGCACCTGCCGGATCTATTGCCCCACCGACATAGCAAAGGGAGATCGGAAAACGCAAACATAGCCGAACAGAGAACAACAGAAGAATACCGCAGCACAGCAAAAGAATGAGAGCATACACCGCTCCGGATTACCCATTAAATGAACACACTCTTTTACTACTTTACTTAAGGTTTGTTTAGGTATAGCTTAGGTTATAGCTAAATAAATCCTAACCAAAAGCTAACTAAATACTAATTAAAATCTAACTTAAAGAAGAACTAAATAAAAGCGAATAAACATAACATTATGTAAATAACCCTACAAGTGTCCCAGCATCCAACCAGAATCACCATGATATAGGCATTTTTGGAGGGTTTATGGGATCAAAGAAAATGAGCAAGAGAAAGCGTTCAGCTTGTAACACGTTTAGAATAACGACTAAGTTCAAAAAACATAACAACCAAACAAAAGGCTCCGAATCAATTTAGATGATTCGGAGCGTCAGACGTTATTATAGTTTACATGCTCTAATCTCTTAATGCTGTAAGATCAGCCTTAGGCTTGGGCAAGTTCATGTTTTTAATTGCCAGGAGACAGGCATCAACCATTTCCTGCGTCATGGTATAGGTATACATAATCGTCGTATTCCAGCGTACCAACAAAAAAGAATCCGTATTTATCAAATAAATCTGTCAAATCCAATTTGGCCACTTCGCAGGCTGTTTTAACAAAATTCAGTTGATGAACGGCAGGATTACGCTCTCCCATCATCCGATCGGAGCTCCAATCCGAACGCTGTCTTCTCGGTTTATTCATATTCTGCTGACGGAAATTAAACAATGGACGTGTCAGGTGTACGTGGCCTACCTCAATTCCGGGACTAAAGTTGAACTGATAAGTAATACCAAAAGGCAAGTTAACTTTTGCGAAGAGACTTGCAAAAAGGGTATTCTGCTTGTTCATCCGGTCATTGTAGGTCATATTTAGAAAAGGATTACGGGCATTCAATCCGCTATCACCTGTCGGAATCCGCCTTAATGTGCCATCCGGATTGTATTTACCACCAGCGTGCCCCACATCTGCTCGCCATTTCAGAAAACCAGAGCCATCGTAAGCACGTTGATTACGTACTAGCGGAGCTACTCTCCAGTTGATATTCGCCGTCAACACGGGTTTATCGCCTGTTCCTTTTTTGGTGGTAATGGCAACTACCCCTGTAGCAGCTTTAGCACCATAAATAGCCAATGAGCGCGCGAGAAAAACATAAGCCACAAATCAGCCACAAAAGGTATTGTTGTTATACTATACACAAATTGCAGCACTCAATCAAAATGCAACCGTTCAAGTTCGTTGTATTAAAAAATAAAAATAATCTCTTCTTATTCGTTATTTAAACAGAATCTCCCAAAAAGAGTCTTTTTATAATGCTTACCCTGTTGGGTTTGCAAACTGTATCGGCCCAAGAAACTCCAACAGCGATCTCTAAAGGAAAATGGATGGTCGAAACGAATCTCTCGCCACTGACCGGCCTTTCTACTTCCGGCTTTAGCTTTTATTCCAACAATGGCGCCCAGCTCTGGTCTGTAGGCGGTGAAGCAGGTTATTTTTTCCAAGATAAACTAGCTGTCAAAGCAGGATTAGGTTTCACTGGTCAAAGATATGTATTCGATTTTGATGGCCAAAAAATCGAATTGAATTCTACACATTCGTTTATTTATAAAGCGGGATTAAAATACTATATTATCAATCAATTTCCCGTGCAGGTAGATCTAGGTGGTATTAATAGTGGTGGCGAGAATGCTTTCATTTTCGGAGGTCAACTCGGTTATGCCCTATTTTTAAAAGAAAACATTGCCATAGAGCCGGCAGTACATTATGATCATGGCTTAAAACGACAATGCCGATGGCATCAATGCTTTCAGCGCAAGGATAGGCTTTTCACTGCATTTCTAGAATGACTAAAAAATAAAAGGGGAAATAATTATAGTAATCATTTCCCCTTTTTTGTCAGTATTCTTTCTTTATTAATGGATGCCTTTAAAAATTCTATTCCATCGTATTTTGGAAAGCCCATTGCCATTTGCGTTCCAGCTCATCCAGGTAAATAATGCTTTTCCGACAATATGATCCTCAGGAACAAATCCCCAATCCCTAGCATCGAGCGAGTTGTGCCTATTATCTCCCATCATCCAATAATAATCCATTTTAAAGGTGTAGGAATCTGTTCGATTTCCATTGATATAAAGCCCATCCGTTTTCTTTTCCAACAGGTTATTTTCATACACTCGTATGGCTCGCTCATAGAGTGGCAAGGTCTGTGCATTCAGTGGAATAGTCATCCCCTTTCGAGGAATAACAAAGGGGCCGAAATTATCATAATTCCATTTGTATTGTGGGTCGTTCGGAAAGGTATTTGCTTCGGCTTCCCCAGGTTTACGCAAGTTCATTTGCATGGATTTGACATTGGACCAGGATTTCACCATGGCTGCCTGATCTTTCGTTAAAAAGATTACATAAACTCCGGGCTGAATAGCAGAGACTTCTATTCCCATATCTCTTAGGCGCTGTTCGTCCAGACCTGCCTCATCTGTGATCACGGTATAATCCATCTGGCTTTCCGGGGCTACAAAACCTGGTTGGTCGTTCACAAACAATACTCCTTCTGTCATGCTGATTTTATCCCCAGGCATTCCCACACAGCGTTTAATTAAATGTTCGCGTTTATCCACTGGACGGGTTTGAATTGTAAATTGTTGATGTACTGCTTCACGTCCCATGCTACGCACCAAGTCATAATAGGGCGAGTCTTGATTTTCGACAGCAACGGTATCACCGGCAGGTGCATTAAAAACGATCACATCATTCCGTTTTATTTCTTGAAATCCGGGCAATCGTTTGTAAGGAATTTTAATGAGTTCGGAGAATGCTTTTCCTCCTACTAATGGCATCGTATGATGTGCAAAAGGAAACGCTATAGGTGTATTTGGAATACGGGGCCCGTAATTTAGTTTACTGACAAAAAGATAATCTCCAATGAGGAGAGACTGTTGCATAGACCCCGAAGGAATCATAAATGCCTCCAATAAAAAACCACGAATCAAGGTTGCAGCGACAGTCGCAAAAACAATCGCATCCGCCCATTCTCGTACCATCGATTTTTTATAGGGATATTTCTTCTTATAGTCTATATACGATTGATGCGCAATTTCCAGTTCAGATTCCTTTGTCGCCAGGCGACCTTCGGCATGCGCTGCTTTCAGATTTTTGGCATATAGCCCATTCAGAAATTGCACGTTTTTATCGCTACCCCAAAGTGGCAGTACGATAAATGGAAGCAGCACCGCAGCGCAATTTTCCCAAAACCTTCTTTTCCCAAAACAATGAATAAAATCGAGGTAGAGATTATAAAAGATAAAAACATTGACGATCGGAACAAGCAAAAGGATAAGCTGCCAGGTCTTCTTGCCGAGTATCCGCGATTGGATAAACTGACTATAGACAGGAACAACTCCTTCCCAACCTTTGCGTCCTGCCTTTTCAAATAGCAACCAAAAGCCATAGGCTGCAACTATAGTCAATACAATAAAGATGGTAAGTATCATAAAATTGTTTTAAATGCAGTATCAGTGAATAAAAAATCTCAATAAATAATTAGTTGCTTTCTCTCCTCGGAAGAGATTTTTGAAAGTTGAAGCTCATTATAGCGCATAACGTATTTTATAAAAAGATCATAATCGTACTTTTTTTCATTTTCAAACTCAGCAAATAGCTCCGGTTCGTCATTGATCAAACGCCCTAAAGCAATTGTCCGCTTTTTTTTGCTGTTGCTAAAAAGTTCGTTCGTATTACTACTTATTTCAATCACTTCACCGGTTGACTTTTTTAATGCATAAGCATATTTAGACTTACTGATTCCAATGGACAACATTGTACCACCACCACCCGTACCAAACATCATTCCTCCGCCACCACCAAGGTTCAAATTAGACACATAATAAACCATTATTTCTCCATCAACCAACACTTCAGCAAAAGTTGGCTCCTCCGTATAATATCGACCTATTTGAAATACTTGTGGAGAAGTTCCCTGAACGGGCTCCAAGCCATTTTCGACATAAGAAGGTGCATAAACTTTTCTTTTAGATTCCCAGTAAGCACGAAACACCTGGCCGGGGGCAAAAGTTAGCTTCTCTTTCTGTTGATTTTCAAATTTGAGTTTGTGATCCTTGATGGAGGAGATTTTTCCGTAAAGGGTATCTGCGTTCATAAGCACCAAGTAATCTAATTTTTTTGCGGCTTCCTGTGCACGAGCTGTCATTAGTATACTGGCGAAGCAAGAAAAAAACACAGCAGTTAAAATTGATATGGCTTTCATTTGAACATTTGTTTTGCACTATTTTTAAATCCCATGGCATGCGCTACTATACGTAAGGTAAAGCTACATAAAAATATGAAATTCAAGTTCGGCCTTCGGAGTTTTAACGTTTGTTAGCATTTTGTTTTGCTAGGGCATTCCTACAATACTGTGCAAAGATTTTAAGATCCCTAAAAACGATCCCTAATAATACAGTCAATACAGCCGTATTTCTCAAGCAACAACAGCTGTACTGCAAAAAACAAAGCCACATCATTTTTTGCTGATGTGGCTTAACTGATTGCTTATTGTTTATGCAAAAAGATTAACTTTTATATTTACTTTCAAATGCTGTGGATGCTTGATTGACCCCATTACTCATATTTTCAAATGCTTTATTAATATTATCAAGCAATGCGGATTCTTTAGCTGCATCGGGTGTCTTATTTTTTCGAAGCTCAATCAATTTTGGATAATCCTCCGTAACAATTTTTTTATACCCGTTCAGGCCATCGAGCACCGCCTTTTGGAATGTCGCATCACCCTTGAAATCACCAAGTTCCTCTACTTTTTTGATATCGTCATTTAAAGACTTCTCCCAATCTGCCCGCACCTGTTCAGCCTTAGAATAATCGGAGCCATTCATGGCGGCATTCATGTCTGTCACATGTTTTTCACTACTGTTGATCACGGTAATAATTGAATTGTTGTACGCTGCAGGATCTTTTTCTCCCGAACTACAACTTGACAGGCTCAGAACCGCTGCGGTCATCATGCCCGTAATAAATTGTTTAATCATATTGATCTATTTTATAATTTGTTTTTCCTAATTTTTCGTAAAAATAGCAACACCACATCATCCATAGGACAAGCTTTAGTGCATCAAAAATCTGTTTAGGTTACGCTAGCAACCGCTATTTCACCAGTGCCTTTTTCTAATTATGAATATCACTCACCAATGCATAACACTCTAAATCAAAGATAATTGAAGCCGAAAAATATTACTATCGCTGAAATCAGGGATTTGTTTCTTCAAGCCTTATCATGCAACATTGTTGCTTTTTGTTTCTTTTTCCCTATATTTGTTGCAACTTAATTGCAATACATACAAATTGGAATACATATGGATTGCACGACTTACGCTTTACGAATCGAATCCACAAAGATGAATAGGTACATTATTTTTTCAATTATCGCAGCACAACAACTATTTCTCCCGTGTTATGGACAGGAGAAGAGCATCGAGCTTGAAGAAGTTAAAGTAGGTGGGCGACGTTATCACCGCGCAGCAGAGGGCGCATTATCGATTCAACTGTTGACTGCCGACTCTATACAAAAATACCAGGCGGGAAGTTTAATGCAGACATTAAGCCGGCTTCCCGGTGTCAGTGCCATCGGCATAGGTGCCAATCAATCTAAACCCCAGATTAGAGGGCTCGGATTTAATCGTGTGGCCACGGTAGAAAATGGCATTAAACATGAAGGCCAGCAGTGGGGATTGGATCATGGACTGGAAATCGACCAATTCAGTGTGGGAAGTGCCGAGGTACTTAAGGGGGCCAGCTCATTTCTCTATGGCTCAGATGCCATTGGCGGTGTCGTTCGGTTAGCACCGCCAGCGGAACTACAGGAGACAGGTTTTAAAGGGCAGTTTAACCTATTGACAAAGTCAAACAACGCGACTTTTGGCGGATCGCTACAAGCACAGGGCAGAAAGGGGAATTGGGTATTTGGAAGTGGATTCACGCACCTTCAATATGGCGATTACCGAGTACCCACAGATACCGTCTATGTCTACAATTATGCGGTACGCCTGAAAGATCGGCATGTTCGCAACACGGCAGGACGAGAAACACATTTTCAACTACGTGGTGGATATCTATCGGATCGTTTTTCTTCGATTTTCTACCTGAGTAATTATCATACAAAGTTTGGCTTCTTTGCCAATGCGCATGGCTTGGAACCACGGGGCGTAGATACAGCTCTTTATGACAAATCCAGTCGGGACATTGGTTTCCCTAGCCAGACGGTCAATCACCTAAAGCTTATTAACCGCAACTTTATCGATCTGGATAAGCATAAGCTTTGGATAGACCTGGGTTATCAGAAAAACTATCGGCAAGAATACAACAATTACACCGCGCACGGTTATATGCCACCCGTTTATCCAAACGATATGACTGCCCCGATCAATCTGGAAAGGTTGTATGACAAACAAGTCTATAGTATCACTGTAAAAGACCAATTTGAGTTGGCCAGACATCGACTTACCCTAGGTGCAAATGGAGAGTATCAGGATAACCGGATCGATGGTTGGAGCTTCCTCATCCCCTCTTTTAACCAAAAAGCAATGGGCCTATTCGTCTACGATCAATACAAGCTCGCGGACCAAACGATGCTTTACGGGGCGTTGCGTTACGATTACAGCCATATTCAGACCTCACCTTATCAGGATTGGTTCGAATCACAGCTGGAAGACCATCAGTCGGGAAGAATAGTTCGGGCTTCAGCGCTCAGTCGCCGTTTCAATAGCCTGGTTTGGTCTTTAGGAACGGCACATCAATTCGGAGATCTGGAAACCAAAATCAATGTAGGAAAGAGTTTCAGGGCCCCTATTGCACAGGAACTCGGTGCTAATGGTGTCAACTATCACTACTTCAGTTATGAAAAAGGCAATCAATCCCTGTCGCCCGAACAATCCTATCAACTGGATTTATCATTGACCTGGAGTCCTAGAAAAGTCTTTGCTGCCTTTACACCATTCTTTAATTACTTTTCCAATTATATCTATCTCAATCCTACGTCGAGCTACGATCAATATTATGGTGCCGGCAATCAAATCTTTGAATATATGGAAAGTCGTGTTCGCCGTTATGGAGCAGAATTGAAACTCAGCTATCAGCCTCTGAAACAATGGAAAGTAGAATTATTGGGTGAATATGTTCGATCGGAACAACTATCGGGTGCAAAGAAAGGATATACACTTCCATTCTCTCCGGCACCTTCAGCTTTGATGGACATTAGCTGGACAGCAAAAAATAGCACACATTTTAAAGAGACCTATCTTTCCGTCGACTGCAAATGGACGGCAGCGCAGCATCATGTTGTTCCACCAGAAGAGTCCACAGCAGCTTATCAGGTCTTCAACTTCCGGGCAGGAACACAACTTCAGTTTTCGGGATCTGTCCTTCAATTACGCTTACAGGTTCAAAATCTCTTTGACAAGAAATATATGGATCATACCAGCTTTTATAGGCTGATATCAATGCCTGAACAGGGAAGGAATTTTATGCTATCCATTGGAGTTCCTTTTGGAAAACTATCCAGATCATAACATGAATTACAACGAATGAAGAATAAAATAAGATTTAATTAAAGATCACACAGCTTTAAATAAGCTTTTTCTTCCAATAAACAACCGTTGAGCAGTATTTGATGAGCACAGCAAACCGAGTACAACAGCAAAGCGAATGAATAATCGAGCATCGCAAGCTTATGAATATCGCTTAACACATACACGAATGAATAAAATTTATATATGAAAACACTTCAAAAATACACACTTATTACAGTGTTACTTGCCATGACTGTTGCTTGTAAAAAAGATAAGGAAAGCATTGATACCGAAAAACCGACCATCGCCATCGATTCGGAAACGGCTTTCCCAAAACAATGCAGCACAATTAAACGAGGCACAAGTTTTACTTTCCGCAGTAAGCTATCTGATAATGTCGCGCTCGGGAGCTATAGCATCGACGTACACCATAATTTTGACCATCATTCGCATAGTACAGAAATCGGCGAATGCACAATTGAAGCGATCAAAACTCCCATCAAGCCCTTTACTTTGGTCAAGACAGTTAATATTCCGGGGCAGCCACAGCAATATGATGCCGAATTAAAAATCGATGTGCCAGCAGATATCGATCCGGGTAATTATCATTTTATGATTCAGGTGACTGACCTGGCGGGATGGAGTAGCCAGAAGGGAATCAGCATCCGTATACTCGAGTAATACCATACCTATTTATCAACTCAATTTAATTAAATCCATTTTACATGAAAACTAGAAACATTCGCTTCTTCTTCCTGTTAAGTACAATTCTTTTCGGTTTTTTATCATCCTGTAAGAAAGATAACGAGGAAATTCCAGCACTTGCACAGCCCCAGATCAGCGCACTCGAAATCGGCAGTGGCAATAACAAAAATGTTCAGGCAGGATCAGACCTTCATCTTGAAGGTGATATTTTCGCCGAAGCACTCATTGCTAAGATCGAAATAGAGGTTCATCAGGAAGGTGGTGGTCAGTATAAGTTCACAAAAGCCTATACGGATGGGAAATACATTGGTGTAAAAAATGCGACATTTCATGAACACATCGATGTTCCGGCGGATGCACCCGCAGGAGCCTATCATTTTCATTTTACGGTAACCGACAAAGCCGGAAATACAACTACAGTAGAATCGCCATTAACCATACAAGGTTCAGATGCCAAAGTTGCTTATAAGCTTGTATTTACGGAAGTAGCCGGCGAGGCACATGGCGACCATTTCCATGATCTTGCGGACAAGGAAAAGGTAGAGCCAATCGCTATCAGCTTTGACGAAAAGGGAACAGCACTTTCTGGTGGACACGCCCACCTTCATCCCGCAGGTATCTATAAAATTGAATTAAAACAATTTGATGCTTCTTCAAAAGAAATCCAGGGACAATACATCAGCAATAAAGCAACTGCAGACTACTACAAAGCATTCCTTACGGGTGGTTCTTTCGTTTTAAATCCGAATAGCAGTACAGGAAATGGTGCAATCTTTCAAACGAAAGAAACGAACTACGGTGATGGCACTGCAGTAAACGGAGCAACGGAGACGACAGGGATTATCACTTATTTTACGGCAGGAAAAGACAATGAAGGCGAGAAAAATGTATTCTTTGTACTTCGCAAGTTTAACGATGCCAGCACAAAGGCAAAAGTTACCCGTACGGACTGGAACTTATCGGATTATGCCACTAAGTTTGCTGGTCAAGACCTCATAAAACTATCTTTTGAACTCCACGCAGAGGAAGGAGAAGATTAGTTAGCGCGATAAACTCAGCCTACCTGCCCAAAAGAACCTTCATGATTTCGCCGCTATGAGTGCGTGTAAAATCATGAAGGTTTTATTTGTACAGAAATATCGTTTAGTCCCTTACTTTCGTAAGCACATTTCCCTTTGGATCGAGTACCAGCTTCCACTCCTCTTTTCGACTTTTCACTTCAAACGCATAACTCACTTTCTGTTCGGCGGTAATCTTTTTTGCGTCTTCAATGCGATAGCCCGGAAAATCTCTTTTCACCCGGTTCAGCACACTCTTTGGTAGTTCTCTTTTGTTGATTTCAGTTTTATACCGCAAAAGTTTTCCGTTATGCTGAAACCAAGCTTCTTGGTCAATGCCAAATAGGCCCGTTTCAAACTCAGCTTCATAAACATTCCCCTTCAATTCCCAATCTACTTTTTTGGCTTTTGGAAATTTCTGTTGGAAACTATTCACCACGACAGCGGGAACTTGACTTTGTGGTATATCTTGAGCAATAGCTCCTGTTGTTGTCAGTGCAAGTACGAAAGCACTCCAGATTAATTTACAGTTCATGATTCTATTTTTTAGTGTACTACAAAGTAAAAAAGCGAATCTGTAAAGATTTGGGAACACATGCCTGCTCCTCCTATATTTTCTAAGGGAACATATTAAGCTGAAAGCTATGCTGATTATTTTCATAACGGTAGACGATTACAAAACCATAGAGATGACAGATGGCCTGCACAATGGCCAGTCCCAAGCCAGTACCTTTGGATGCTGCATCTGACCTATAAAAACGGGTGAATACCAGCTTAGCATCCAACGCTGCATGTGTACTCGTATTGGACACCGTAAGCCCTTTGTTCGTTATATGGATACTCACCTCACCGCCTAATCTATTGTGGAACAAAGCATTTCGCAGGAGATTTGACACCACTATATTTGCCAAAGCACTATCCATTTGTACACTCAGCTGATCTTCTTGCACGACATTGATTTTTATCTGTTTAAATTCAGCAATAGCCTCAAACTCCGTTACAATATTCAGCACAAGCGTATTGAACGAAAGATCCTCATTGTGCAAAAATTGTTTATTCTCAATTTTACTCAACAGCAACAAGGATTTATTGAGGCGCACAAGCCGCTCGGCAGTAGCTAATACTGCTGCGACAGTCTCTGACTGTTCTTGGTTCAACCCCTCTGTTTCCGCCATGATTTCCAATTTGTTGATCATAATAGCCAACGGTGTCTGTAATTCATGAGAAGCATTGCCAATAAACTGTTTTTGCTGTTCATAGCTTTCTTCGTTATGGCGAATTAAGGTAGCCACAGCAAGCTTTAAGTCTTTAAATTCCTGGATCTGCGTATCCACCGTGGGCTTCTCCTTGGTTTTGCCTAAACGAAACCGTGTCAACTGAGCCAAGAACGTATATAATGGTCCCCATAAACGTTCTATGACGACTTTATTGATGGATACGATACTGATGACCAACAAAACAAATAAAATAACAACAGAATAAAAGAGATTCTTGATTAGATCGCTCTCTTCGATCATCGAATTGATGATCGAAAGTTCATAATAATGTCCTTGATGTTCAAATGCTGTCGTCAACATTCGAACTGGTTCCAGTTCCGGCTCGGGATCATCATCGTCCTGCATATACAACATGGTGTCCTTATAAACGTTTTGCATCTTAAGGGCCTGTTCTTCGGAAATCTGGCGTACCTTATAGTTATTTATACCAAACTCTAAATCTGGAGCTACGGTGGGATTGCTGGAAAGTTCCTGGATAATGAGCCGTTTTTGGTTTTCGAGTTCTTCGTCGATATTATCGTGGATCACCTCCAGCATAAATAGATAGAACACTGTTGACCAAAGGGCGATGACCACCAACACGGAGATAGAAAGATACTTTAGTGTTTGGTTGGCTAATCTCATTTTTCGACAAGTTTATAACCGATTCCATATACCGCTTCAAAATCCACATCAGCATGACTAGCCAAGAATTTTTTGCGCAAGTTTTTTATCTGTGAATAGATGAAATCAAGATTATCCGCCTGGTCCGTATTATCGCCCCAGACATGTTCTGCCAGCGCACTTTTGCTGACCAGTCTATTTTTGTTCAATAAGAAGTAGTTGAGCATATCGAACTCTTTCCGATTTAACGGCACAGGCTCCTGTGCAATAAATAAGCAGCGTTCATTGAGGTCCAACACGATGTTTCCCATTTCCAATGTATGCTTACCTTCCCATTGTTTCCTTCGTAACACGGCTTTAATCCGTGCGTTCAGCTCAGCAATATGAAAGGGTTTTGTCAAATAGTCATCGGCTCCAAGTTCGAGTCCCTTTAGCTTATCGTCCAAAGAATCCTTTGCGGAGATAATGATCACATTATCGGACTTACCCTCATTTTTGAGCTGATCGAGGATCTGCAAACCATTGCCTCCAGGCAGCATGATGTCGAGCAGGATACAATCGTAATCATAAACAGCGACTTTCTCAAAGGCTGATCCATAATCAGCGGCAGTTTCTACCGTATATTCTTCCTTAAGTAAAGATGCCTTCACAATTTCCCTTAAATCCGCTTCGTCTTCAATAACCAATATTTTCATCTTCTTATTTCTATTTAGCGGAAAACTTGTGTAAACAATAGTATTCTGTCCATGCTAAATGACAATTTACATACACAATTGTTTATGACAAAGGTACCTTGAATTTGGGAAAGATTTAGGAACACACTGCTTGCCTCTTATTTTAAGCTGACATCCAGGTAAACCGAATGACGTCCGTAAGTATCATAAAAAGGTTTATAAAGGACATCATCAATGTAAAATTCCAATGTTTCGGGATTTCCTTTAATAGACTTAGCAATATCCTTTGCATCTAAAGTTACTTTACGCCAGTCTTTTCTTGCTGCAGGTTCCTGGGCGGCTAATAGGATTGGCCCATAAAACAGACTCGCCATATTGGGCTGATCCATAACCGGGTCCAAATGAAACTGAAATGGCATTTTGAGGTTGATCACATCCCCATCTTTCCAGGTACGGTTTAAGGTCAGGTAAGTGCCCGGCTCAGCTTTAATTTTTTGATCGACTCCATTTATTGCAACAAAAAATCCCTTTGTTGCCCAGCTTGGCACCCGCACATGAAGTTCAAATTTGCCATTCCCCCGTATGGTCAACGCTGTTTGATCCGCTTTCGGAAAACTGGTTTGTTGCTCGACGCTGATTCCCCGTTCCGTCCAATGTAAGGTAGAAGGAATATAGAGATTGACATACAGCGCCTGATCATCCTTGCTCCTAAAATAGATCGTATTCTGCAATTTGGTACTGCTTTCAATAGCCGTACCATTACAGCAGGTAAAGCCTTTCATATCAGCATTTCCAAACTGCTTGATAGATCCCGCGCGTAGAGGCACATGATACGTATTTGCTGGACTATTTTCTGCAACAGACGCTAAGATATGATTGTATAATCCACGTTCATAATAATCCATCAACTCTGCGCGCTGATCGAACATAAACAGGTCACTTGTCAATTTCAACATGTTATAGGTTGCGCAGGTTTCGTTCTGCCCGCCTGCAGAAAATCCATTTTCATATAATGTCGCCGGCTCGCTAATAAAACATTCGGCATTAGCCGGATTTCTTGCCCCAGCCACACCACCGATACTATACATATAATCATTGATGGCTTTATACCAAAAGTTGTCCGCTATTTTATAATATTGGGGCTCATTGGACACCCGATATAGTTCCATACTGCCCACAATTTGAGGAATATGCTGATTGGCATGTAAGCCCCTAAAAGTATCTACATTTTTGGCCAGTCCATGTGCATGCGCTGCGTTGCCGTAGAACATATCAATATTGTCAAATAAACGGGCGGTTTTTAAATAGTTCTCTTCACCCGTTATACGGTATAACCTGGCCATCACTTCATTCATCCCACCAAATTCACCGGCGATATAGGTATTCCACATTTTGATCAGTGTCTCTGTCGGGACTTTATTTAAACGTGTATACACCCAATTGCCCATTCCCTGCGCGATCTCCAATGCTTTTTTATTTCCACTTACCTCATAAACATCCATCAGGCCGGCCAGGATTTTATGCAGGGTATAATAAGGTGCCCAAACCTGGTTCTTCTGCCCGCCATATTTTGCGCCATGTTCAAGCATAATAAACTGATCCGGGGGATAGGCACTGATAAAGCCAAGTCCCCAGTTCCAATAATCTGTACGGATTCCTTCGTCACTCAGGTCAGAATCATAAGCTGATTTACCGGGGCCATAAGGTACCGCAGCAGGATCCGCAATAGAAGCCTGCCCCGCTGGTCTCGACGCACCCGACAACTTTGACAAGGAATAAAGCACGTTGACCATGGTATCCATCTTCCCCAAAAATTTTGACTGGAGTGCCTTATCATAGCCTGTACTCGCATAAGCTTGTGCAATTGCCGTCAGGTAATGTCCTGTAGCATGACCGCGCAGTTTGATATCCTGGCTGTCCCATACCTCCAAAGGTTGCGCACCGATCGGTTGTTTTTGCCCAAACGCGTGTCGAAACATATAGAGGAATGAATTGGGATCCGATTTCGCTAATGTATCAATGAATTTATTGCGATTTTCAATAAACTTCGTTTGATGCTGCTTTACATCCGTATTAAGGGAAACCTGATCCAAGTGAAATGCGTCCAATTTTAAGCTAGGCATCTTGGACTTTACCTTCCCTTTGACTGTAATGATGGCTTTGGGTTTCAGATCTGTCCCGGGAACACGCCCCGTGACGGTGTAAGCTGTTTGCTGCACGACGGCACTATTGTCGGATGGCGCAGGCCACAACACACGCACTTTTGGTCCCACCATACCGTCTTTATATGTACCGACGACATAACTCGGCAATCGTGGCAGCTCGCCTATCGCTGTTTCTACGGAGACATCTGCAACCCCTGTTAAGAAGGCATTATAAAGCTCAGCCTTATTCTTTGGAAATCGCGGTAGGTCATCCTCAGCCTTACCTTTAGAAGCAACATCTTCACGCACACCCTTCAGCGCATTTCTATACACCATGCCAATTTGGTTTTGATTCAGTGGCACACGATAAATGCGAAAATCATGCAACAGTGCATTTAAACTTACATGTCCACCCAACAGGGATTTTCCAATGTATAGTGTCCTCTTACTACCTGTCTGTCCAAAAACCTCGGTCAGCTCCTGTGGGATGTCTTTAACCTCTCCAGCCGGCATACCATCCAAATATGTTTGCATGGTCCCCGTAGCAATATCAACTACGATGGCCAAGTGCACCCATTTGTTTAAAGGCACAGCCGAAGAGACTGCGTTTTTTACTTCGGTCTTCTTTTGGGCGATTATCCCCATATAGCCATTTTTTAGCGCTGTACCTGTTGGTGTCCCTGCAAAATGCCTCGCGATATCTTGTCCAAAATCGAATAAATACTGGCCAGACCGCGCTGCACGTAAGTACATCCAGCCTGTAATGCTGATTGACTCGAGATCAGCGAGTACTTGCGCTGGAAGTACAACAAAATCGTCCTTTCCTCCAGCGAGAGAAAGCACCTTTGTAAATTGCTTATCTGACACAAATGACGCTTTTGTCCCCTGGAATTTACCATGTAGCCCATTGCGCGACCAATCCTTAAAATCACCATCAAAGACGTAACGGGCCACCATGCCTGTCTCTCCAATACCATCTAGGATCTGATCCCCACCCTGTGCCACAGCTACAGCTGTCATTTTGATAAAAATTGTGAGAATTGCTGCAAAATATATCGTATATCTTTTCATATCGCTATCTTTTATTCGCTAATGATTTATTGTTTAAAGATCACCCTCTAGCCCGGTGAAAGCTATTACCGTATCCTTTTCCTTGATTGTCTTCAACAGAAGACGAACAAGAAGAAAAGCAATCCCTATTAATAAGCTTCCAATTAATAAGCTTCCAATTAATAAGCTTCCAAAATCGAAGAATATTTTCTGTATTGCTGTCTATTTGACATTTATAAAATTAATGACTCTACATTATTATACATAGGTTTATTTTAGCCAATATTCTCCAGATTTTAACTACTGTCCGTCGAGTCTACTGTCGTCCACGGGCCCACAAATCCTACCGCCAGCCAGGAGAGGTAAAAACGCCAATATGCTACGAAAATGCTTCATGATCCGCGGTTCAATCCGATCGCTCAGCAGATAAGCCAGGGCGAGCATAAGAATGATAACACCTGAAAGGAGCAGGTATTTATTCAGATAAAGATACAGGTGATTAAAAATAATAAAGCCGATGTTTTGATGGATTAAATACAGCGGATAGGTCAACATGCCAATTTTAACAAATCCGGACGAATTGATCGCCTGGAGCTTTTTACAGGAAACCAGTAACATGAGCAGGTAAAACACAACGATGGTCGCACCAATAATATAAGGTGAAAAGTCACTGTGAAAAGTGCGTTCCAGCCAATGAATACGCCCCACAGCACCATCGATGGAAATGTACAAACACCAAGGTAAAGCGACAAAATGCTGGATTTTTGGTCCATGCAGAAAAATCTGGCAGAATATAATTCCCGCAATAAAATACGCACTCCAGTCGAGTAAAAAAAACTCATGGATTGCGTCATAAATTTCTGAAGGCCCAACAAAAAAGCGTAGGCTGGACAATAGCAACCAAAAATAAACCAAGTAATCCAAGCTTATTTTTTTAAATCGATTCAGAATTAGAAACAAAGCGATGATCAGGTAAAACTTCAACTCCACATAAAGTGACCAATAAGCGCCATCGACATCCCCTTGTCCCCATAGTTTTTGCACCATGGTCAGATTGGCCAATAGTTGTGTAAATGTGACATGATAACGCGGTGCGCCCCACAAATAAGAAACGATAAAAGTCAACAGCAAACAAATCCAATACATCGGATACAAACGCTTGAAGCGGGAATAACAGAACTTCCGCAGTGAAAGATGTTTGATGGAAAAAGCAATCACAAAACCACTAATGATAAAAAATAAGTCTACGCCCAGGTAGCCGTATTTAAAATATTCTCCGACGCCATCGAAACCCAATAGCGACATATTTCCGGCTGCATACCCCCGATATAAATAATGATATAATACGACGGCAGATGCTGCAATAAAACGAAACAGATCGATTTGGTAAATTCTTTTGGACTCAGACATTTGGCTGTAAATATAATCAATTATCTTCCCTGTTTGTCCAGCATGGTTTTATATTCGTGAAGTTCATTGTATTTAATAGTTTTTTTTATTTTTACTGTTTTATTGAAACAAACTAGCCATGCATCGTTTAACCACCCTATTATTTTTTACCATATTGTTCTTCACCCATCATGCATATTCCCAAAACACTGGCTGGGACAAGGTAGATAAGCAGCTATCGGAGGCAAGTAACGATTCGACCCGAATATTGGCGTATTATAAAGTTGCCTCAGAAATTTACCGCAGTAATCCCCAAGAAGCACAGGAAATCGTTTCCAAAGGATTGAGTCTCATCAGTGAAAAGAAATTCGAACCTTTGCAAATTGATTTATTAAATCTACAAGGTGTTATATATCTGAAGTTAAATAACTTTGATGAAAGCATAAAAACACACTTTAAAGTACTCAAAAAGCGGGAAGAACGCAACGACAGGAAAGGGATGATGCTCTCTTTCCTGAATATAGGCAATGTATTCAACAAGAGTTATGACCCCGATCAGGCCTTAAAGTATTACCAGCGTGCACTAGATCTCTCCAAAGAGCTGCGTGATACAAGAAACCGAGCCAATATCTCAACCAATATCGGAAATATATATGCCCAAAATGCATTGAATGGAGGAAAGAAGCAAGATGTAACCAAAGCCATCGATTATTTGGTAAAAACGGTTGAATTCTGCAAAGCAGATGCGCCTGAAGTTGATCTTTTCAATACCTATATTCTATTAAGCTACCTCTATCTCAAGGCAGATAAGCTTGAATGGAGTACCTATTATACCGACCTCGCGATAGACATCACCACCAAGAAAGAAGATCCTGTTGGCGAAAGTTATGCCCGTATCAACCGCGCGAATATTTATGTCAAAGAAAAGCGGTTTGATCTGGCGGCAAAAGAAGTAACCCTTATCAAGCGCATTATCGCCAAAAGCGGTTTCACCAACTTAACGGAAGACCTTCAGGGAGATTTTGACAAGATAGCTAAAGCGATCAAAGCGCAGGATGAACATTTAATTCTCAGCGATCAGGATAGCTCAGATCGCAAATTTCATGAAGATGCAGAAGTCCTCCGCGTAAGGATTCGGGAAGAACTTCGGGAAAAATATGAAAGCGAAAAGAAGGAGCTTGAAAATAAAAATCTGTTATTAAAAAACGCGAATGTAAAGCGTGAAGCCCATTGGATAAAGCTGATCGGGTTATTGACCTTTTTTGTTCTACTAATATTTTTGGTGATGATCATTTTGCTGATCAAAAAGAATAGATTATTACATCAGGAGAAATTGAAAGTAGATGAGCAGGCGACGGAAATCAAGCAGCAACACGCCGAATTGGTCCAGGCAGATCGCTTTCGGGCCAGTATCTTTTCTGTCGTGTCGCATGATTTGCGAAGCCCTTTATCTTCATTTCAGGCCTTACTCTCCGTTTCAAAAATCGTTGACCTACCAGCGCATGAAATTAAAAGTATGTTGATCACTATTGGCAATCAGGTTACTGCTGCATCCAAAATGCTCGATAGTTTGCTTGTATGGTCTTCACAACAAATGGCTATTGAGAAGCTTGACATACAGGAAATCTTTCCCTATCAAATTATTAAAGACTGCGAGAATCTTTTTATGGATCGAATAAACTTGAAAAAGTTATATATAGACATCAAAATTTCTCCAAACTTATCCATCCATAGTGATCTTAAACGATTTGAATTTATCATTCGAAATATTTTTAACAACGCCATCAAGTTTAGCTTTAGTGGTAAAGCCATTATTTTTGAACAACATGAAACCGATAGCAAAATCCTTATTTCAATAACAGATCAGGGCGTAGGCATGGATGAAACAAAAATTAGGGCACTGAAAGGTATGCAACAGCAACATAGTCTTGATGGGACCCTCGAGGAAAAAGGAAATGGTATAGGTTTGATGTTATGTCACGAATTTGCAAACCGAATAAAATGTTCTATAACGATTGAAAGTCGTATTGGATTCGGGAGTACTTTCACGATCCATATTCCAAGATAAACAAAGTTTTTCCTTAAGATCGACTAAAAAAAAGAACCCTAGGGTCTATATTAATTAGAAATTAATGAATTTATATTTGATGTAAGAATGCGAGATTTCGCATTGGGCTATATTATAATACATTCTAACCTTTTACATTATGAGAAAATTCATACTTATTTTATTTATCGCGACCTCATTTACCTTTATACGCTGTGGGTCTAATGAAAATGCTGTCTTCCAGGAAGATGATATGCTCACTGAGACATCTTGGCTTCGCAAAGACATGGATGCAGAAATTATTTACGGTGGAGGTGATAATTATCTTCGGATTAACTTCAAAAAAAGTAATAATTATGAAATTGTGCAGCTAAAGGGAGAACGTATTACTGGTCTTAAAGAGGAAGGTACGTATGCCCTCACCGACAATAAAGATCTTGTGATTACTACAACAAAAAATCAGCAAAAGCTATCCCTACGTTATGTGCTGGTAAACGATAGGACACTAAACCGGGTTAATGAAAAAGGGGAAGTGCTCAGCAATGCCTATGAAGCTTATATAAAGCAATAAAGAGAGAGCAATTTATGATTTTATAATCCGTTTCAAATACTCTCCATACCCCGATTTACAGAGCGGGGCTGAAATTTTTAGCAATTGTTGTCCATCAATATAGCCCATTCTGTAAGCGACCTCTTCAATTGCTCCTATTTTCATCCCTTGCCGCTCCTCAATCACTTGTACAAATTGTCCTGCCTGCATGAGCGACTGTATCGTTCCTGTATCTAGCCAAGCTGTACCACGATCAAAAATACCGACCTTCAATTTACCACGGCGAAGGTACTCTTTATTGATATCTGTGATCTCCAGTTCACCGCGAGCAGAAGGCTCTATGTTCTTGGCAATAGTAACCACTTCGTTGTCATAAAAATAAACTCCGGGCACAGCGTAATTCGACTTTGGCGATTGTGGCTTTTCCTCAATCGAAATAACATTATTTGTTTCATCAAATTCGACCACACCATAACGCTCCGGATCCTGTACAGGATATGCAAAAACAACCCCACCATCTGGATCAGCACAAGACTGTAAAAGCTTGGACAAACCTGAGCCATAAAAAATATTGTCACCCAAAATAAGAGCGACCTTATCATCGCCAATAAATTCCTCCCCCAATAAAAATGCTTGCGCCAATCCATCGGGGCTAGGTTGCTCTTTATATTCAAACTGACAGCCTAATTGTGAACCATCGCCCAGTAATTTCCTAAAATTCGGAAGATCCTGAGGCGTCGATATAATCAAAATCTCACGTATCCCGGCCAGCATCAAGGTTGACAGCGGGTAATAGATCATCGG
>NZ_DKSP01000223.1:20614-21233 GCF_002472745.1 Sphingobacterium sp. UBA7253
CGGGTAATAGATCATCGGCTTATCATATACAGGCATCAGCTGTTTGCTTACTGCCAACGTAAGTGGATGTAGTCGTGTTCCTGAGCCTCCTGCCAATATAATTCCTTTCATAGTACTCATATTTTGATTATTCTTAATTTTTAAACTCTTCGGCTAGCATTTTAGCCAGACTTATCTCCCAACTGGGTACCTCAACTGCAAAAATAGCCTTGATCTTCGACTTATCGAGTAAGGAATACTTTGGCCTGCGTGCAGGTGTCGGGTAGGCACTTGTGGGAATCGGTTTTACTTCACAATCGAACGAACGGAAATCACGTATCGCTACAGCAAAGTCGTACCAAGAAATCTCACCTTCATTGCTATAATGATAAATACCGCCTTCCCATTTAGAAGAATCCACTATTTTTACGATTGCCAAGGCTAGATCCTTCGCATAGGTAGGGCTTCCAATTTGATCGTTAATTACCCCCACTTCATCACGCTCATCCATTAAACGACACATGGTCTTAACAAAATTTTTGCCGTATGTGGAATAAACCCAAGAGGTACGTATGATAATTGCATCGGGGCACCATTTCTGAATCGCCTGTTCTCCCGCCAGTTTCGTTTGACCATATAC
>NZ_DKSP01000223.1:21263-60978 GCF_002472745.1 Sphingobacterium sp. UBA7253
GATGGGGGCGGTTTCTGCAGTTTCTGTTAAAGCAGAAGCAGAAGATCCATCAAAAACATAATCTGTCGAAATATTGATTAGGCGTGTACCATGCAGATGGCAGTATTGCGCGATCTCTTCACAAGATACGTGGTTCACCAAATCAGCATTTACCTGATCCTCCTCAGCCTTATCGACAGCCGTATAAGCCCCTGCATGAATAATAAGATCTGGCTCATACATCGCCAAGATTTGCTGTATGATTTGAATTTGATCCAATGGTAATTGTTTTCGATCCAAAAAATAACACTCCTTTTCGATATTATCCAGCAAAAGATCTTTTAGCTCTGAGCCAAGTTGTCCTGAGGCTCCTGTTATAACAATCCGCATCCCGTTTTAAATTAGTTTCGAACGCAACTCTTCAAAGGATTGTGCCTCCTGATCTTTTTGTGAGAGAATCATTCGTTCGCTAGGAATCTGCCAGTCCACGGCCAAATCCAGATCCAATGGATTTACCCCATCTTCTGACTCTTTATGATAGTTGTTGTCACATTTATAGAAAAAGACCGCATGTTCGGACAATACAGAAAAGCCATGCAAAAAGCCTCTAGGCACAAATAATTGTTTTTTATTTTCAGCAGAAAGTTCAACGCCAATATATTGTCCAAAGGTAGGTGATCCTGGACGAACATCAACAGCGACATCCCATACGCTACCTTCAACAACACGGACCAATTTTGCCTGCGCATGCTCACCGCCTTGCAAATGTAGACCACGCACGACACCAAACTGTGATTTGGATTGATTATCCTGTACAAAGTGTGGTGTATAACCGAGAATCGCCTTTAGTTTCGTTTCATTAAATGACTCAAAAAAATAACCTCTTTCATCTTCAAATACGGTCGGTTCAAGTATAAAACAGCCCTTTAATTTAGTTTCCGTATACGTCATTCTTATGCATCTTTATATTGATTGTCGTAATATTTTTTATAATCCCCAGAAGTTACGTGTTCCAACCACTCCTGATTGGATAAGAACCAGTCTATCGTCCGAGATAAGCCCTCTTCAAAAGTTACTGATGGCTTCCATCCCAACTCCTTATTGATCTTCGTTGCATCAATAGCATAACGTAAATCATGTCCCGGTCTATCTTTCACAAAAGTTATCAACTGTGCCGAGGAGCCTTTTTCACGCCCCAGTTTCTCATCCATTTGTTTGCAAAGCTCCTTGATCAGGTCTATATTTTGCCACTCATTAAATCCACCAACATTATAGGAATCCCCATTTTTACCTTCGTGAAAAACAAGATCGATGGCTTTAGCATGATCGATTACATATAGCCAATCGCGGGTATATTTTCCATCACCATAAACAGGGAGTGATTTATTATTCAAAATATTATGAATGCATAACGGAATCAATTTCTCGGGGAAATGATTCGGCCCATAATTGTTGGAGCAATTTGTCAAAACAATGGGCAAGCCGTAGGTATCGTGGTAAGCCCGCACAAAATGATCAGAACTTGCTTTGGAAGCTGAATACGGTGAGTGCGGATCATATTTTGTTTCTTCCGTAAAAAAACCCGTATCACCGAGCGCGCCAAACACCTCATCTGTTGACACGTGATGAAAACGTTTTCCTTCCAAATTATCCTTCCAGATTATCCGGGCGGCGTTCAATAAATTGACCGTTCCAATTACGTTGGTCATGACGAAAGCCATTGGGTCGACAATTGAGCGGTCGACATGGGACTCCGCCGCCAAATGGATAATACCATCGGGCTGATATTCTTGAAAAATTGCCGAGACAACCTGCTGATCGGTAATATCCGCCTTAACAAAGGTATAATTAGGCAAATGTTCGATATCTTTTAAATTCTCCAGATTACCAGCATAAGTCAAAGCGTCCAGATTAACAATCTGATATTCGGGATACTTTAACACAAACTCACGTACCACATGTGAGCCTATAAAGCCAGCTCCACCCGTAATTAAAATTGTTTTATTCATATATTAACTATAGACTTGTTTAGACCATTGGTCTACGAATGATGAATGCATCAAATAATTCGCTAAAATACAAAAAAAACCTTCCATAAGAAGGCCTTTCATTTCTTTATATTGTTAATTATATAAAAACTTTTCTGCTTATAATACATTCTTTACTAAAGAATAAACTGGCACCTCTGCCGGCGTCCCATCCAGCATTTCTATTTCTTCCTTCCCCTCCTGTGTATCCAGCACTTCATATTCTGAATTTTGAGATTTAAACTCTGGAACAATCTGTTTCATTCCGGCGACAAGCGTCATAAAATCTGGCAGTTGGGTGTCCGCATCCAAGATTTGCTGACAGATCGCATTAATGCGCTGCGCTTTAAGGGACAATTCATCGTGATTTACTTTTGCGATCATGATCTTTGGATGGTGTGTCTTCACTGTATTCTCATTGTTCGCCAACAGTTCTTCATAAATTTTCTCACCCGGACGTAATCCAACAATCTTGATATCAATATCTTCAGGGTAACGGTAGCCTTTCAATTTAATCATGCGTTTAGCCAGATCAATAATCTTAACAGATTTCCCCATATCGAATACAAAAATCTCGCCTCCTTTTCCCATCACACCGGCCTCCTGAACCAATTGACACGCTTCGGGTATCGTCATAAAGAAACGGGTAATTTCAGGATGGGTCAGGGTTAGCGGTCCCCCTTCTGCCATTTGCTTCTCAAAAAGCGGAATCACAGAACCGTTTGAACCAAGCACATTTCCAAATCGGGTAATAATAAAACTCGTATTGGATTTACCGCTGCAGCTGCTCACATAAATTTCTGCCATACGTTTGGTTGCTCCCATAACATTGGTTGGGTTAACAGCCTTATCCGTAGACACCATGACCATCTTTTTAGTTCCATATTGCATACAGAGATCCGCCACATTTTTGCTACCCAATACATTTGTCTGAATAGACTCGTACGGGTTTGCCTCCATTAAAGGAACATGCTTATAAGCTGCTGCATGAAATACCAAATCGGGCTTGTATTGCGCAAATATCTGCTGCATAAAGGCATAGTTACGCACATCACCTACCACGCAGTGCATCTGCTCAGGTTGTGTTGCCTTAATCGATTGTTGAATATCATATAGCGCCGACTCGGCTTGATCTAACAGAATCAACGTCTTATAACGACGTCTAGCGATCTGGCGGGCCAGCTCCGAACCGATAGATCCAGCAGCACCGGTAACCAGGATTACTTTTCCTTGCATCTCTTCTTCGATCTCGGGGTGATCCAATTTGATTGGCTTGCGTCCCAATAAATCTTCAATCTTCAATGGCCTGATTTCACGTTTGGCACCTGAATTAAGTAAAATCCGGGCCGAAGGCATAATCTTCAATTCCAGTCCAATATTTTGGAACCAATCCGACACATATTCCAAACGCTCGGGATCGTTGTTTTCAACAGCAATAATAACTTGGGAAATCTGATTTTTTTCAACAAATTCTTTTGATATTTCTGTAATATCACGAATTTTCAATCCTGCAAGACGCTTGCCAATACGCGAGATCTTATCTTCCACAAAAGCGACAACCTGATATTTGATACGCTGATCTTCTTTTAACAAGGAATAAGAAACCAAACCTGGGCGTGAAGCCCCGAAAATCAATACATTTTCACCTTTCCTGCCAGGTAGAAAAATATATTCATAAATAGTCCGATAGATGACACGTGCACCAACCATGATCACTAGCAAAATTGTGGCCTGCATAGTCAACACACCATAGGACAATCTAAGATAATCTCCGGCCAAAGTTCCTTTGTCAAAAACGGCTTTGATGATGAAGGTTAAAACCATTACTATGAGATAGGCAGACCCTACCGTCTTAAATATTTTAATGGTATCCCGAATGCCTGTCTGCCGAACAATACCTCGAAAGGTATCATAACATAAAAACATCAAAAGATAGACTGGCAATATAACAACAACTTTTTTCAACATCAATGCAATATCAAATACACCCTTGAAGTTGTTGACCACATAATTAGAAAATACGTAGCTTGCAAATACAAACCACATATCAATCATTAAAATGACCCATCTTGGATTGTCCTTTCTCAGGCGCTTTCTTAAATCTCCCAGAGAACCCATCATAGCTTTTTGTCTTAATTAATTAAAATGTTACTGACCGTGTCTGCGACAAACGAACACGATCTGATATGGCTTTATTATAATATTTTATATTGGAGATGCAAGATAGTTAAATTTTTACACCTAAAATATTTCTTTGATAAAATATCATTAAAAAAGGACCCTATTCATTCGATCAGTTTATCACCGTGGACTAAGCAACTATTATACCGAAACTGTTACATTGAAAAAAATTAGCATTAAAATATTATAATTAAGAGTACAGGCTAATAAAAGAACAATTTGTTAACATCAACTTTCGAAACAATTTAATGGATAATATAGCTCTGAAGATACTAACGTCATTATTGGCATATTGTTTGCACTAAATAACAAATAGTCATGGAAAGGAATTAAAATTTTACATCTCCGCTTAATATAGACTGAAACGCCGCTCCTTAACTGAACTATTATGTACAACATCATTAATTAATTTACATCATGGGATTTTTTAGCAACCTGTTTGGGAAAAAGACTTCATCCATTCGATCTTTGGCACAGTTGGAATTTCTAGAAGTAGACATGCACAATCATCTTTTACCTGGCATTGACGATGGAAGTAGTTCTGTCCAACAATCATTGCATTATATCCAAGAACTTCAACGCTTAGGCCTTAAAAAGTTTATCTGCACGCCACATATCATGTCGGGTGTACATCAAAACACCAAGTTTAGTATTGAAAATTCGAGAGATTCGCTTATCGATGGACTAAAAAAATCGGGTAAAGATGTTGATATCTTTGGGGCGGCAGAACACATGATTGACGAAAATCTTCCTTTATTGATCAGAGAAAATGAGCTATGTGTGATGCCAGGCGGTTACGTTTTGATTGAGATGTCTTATCTATCCGAATCGAAAGCATTGTTTCATACCATTTTAGAGATCCAAAAATTAGGATATAAGCCAATTCTAGCCCATCCGGAGCGATATAATTATTACCACAGTAATTTTAATATTTATAAACAGATCAAAGATGCAGGCTGTTTACTGCAGCTAAATCTACTTTCTTTGAGTCGATACTATGGCGTCGATGTGAAAGCCATTGCCATGACCCTCTTGAAATCAGGTATGTATGATTTTGTAGGAACCGACCTCCACCATCAACGTCATCTTGACGCGCTGAAAAATATCGTTGAGAAATATCCTATCCGTGAGATGTTGAAAACTTCGCCCATCTTAAATGAAACACTTCTTGATCATATCAATCAACATAAAGCCCAAGTTATTGCTGGTTAAGTAATCGTAACGGATGCAAAACTTCCCTTATAAAAGTGTCTTAAAATACGCTATTGTCTTGGAGAGTCCTTCTTCAAGTTGAACTGTGGGACTCCAGTCTAAGCTTTTCTTAGCAAGCTCAATATCTGGCTTCCTTTGCTGCGGATCGTCTTGGGGTAAAGGCAAAAATTTAATTTTTGATTGTGATCCCGTTTGCAAGATAACCTGCTCCGCCAATTGCAAAATAGTAAATTCATTGGGATTACCGATATTGAGGGGTCCGATAAAAGACTTATCTGTAGCCATCATTCGGATCATTCCTTCCACCAAGTCATCTACGTACTGGAAACTGCGGGTCTGATTTCCTTCACCATAAATAGTAATATCTTTATTTTGTAAAGCTTGCATAATAAAGTTAGATACTACCCGTCCATCCTGGGGATGCATGCGTGGGCCATAGGTGTTAAATATCCGAACGATCTTTATCGCCACATGATGTTGTCGGTGATAATCCATAAAAAGTGTTTCTGCGCATCGCTTTACCTCATCATAGCAGGATCGAATACCGACAGGATTAACATTTCCCCAATAGCTCTCATACTGCGGATGAACCTGTGGGTCGCCATACACTTCACTAGTAGAAGCCTGTAGAATACGAGCATTCACCCGCTTGGCAAGACCAAGCATGTTGATAGCACCCATAACCGAAGTTTTGATGGTTTTAATCGGATTATACTGATAATGAACAGGACTTGCTGGACAGGCCAGATTATATATTTCGTCAACCTCAGCTAAAAAAGGTACCGTTACGTCATGCCGTACAAGCTCGAAATAGGGATTATGCAACAGATGAACAAGATTCGATTTATCCCCTGTAAAGAAATTGTCCATACAGATAACTTCATTCCCATCCTTGAGTAAACGTTCACACAGATGAGAACCTATAAACCCAGCTCCACCTGAGACTAGTATTCTTTTTTTTAGGTTATACATAAATTTATAATATCAAATTTTTAGTGATTATCTATGGTATGCTCGAGCGGCACACAAAAGCCAAAACGGGATCCTCGATTTTCTTCCGACTCAAAAAAGAATGTTCCACCACCACGCTGGATAAAATGATAAACTATCCACAAACCTAAGCCTTTACCTTTCTCACGCATAGGAGTGATCTTACCCTCCTCCTTCATTTGATCCAATAGCTGACGCTGCGCATCCACACTCATTCCTACACCAGTATCAATAAATTCGACCATAGCATCATCCCCATCGCGAGATAAATTGAGCTTGATCAGGGAATTTTCGTGACTGAACTTCACAGCATTGATCAAAAGATTTCTTAATATACTTTTCATAATATCTGCATCAAAAAAGATCTGCAAACCTGGTTGTAATGTTAATTTTATTTCAATATTTTTCAATTTAGCTGTTGGTTGAAGTGTCTCCACCACACCTTTAATCATTTCATCAATCTCAATTTCCTGTGGCATATAGCTTAACACGCCCAGGCTATTTTTAGTCCATTTGAGCAAATTGTCCAAGACACTAAAAAGCTGTTCGGCAATATCATTACCTGTATTGACCATATTTCCATATCCGGTATTACGTTCTTCAGCACTCATGGTCAAAATATTTAAGATCATTTTGAGTGAAGAAATCGGACTTCGTAGATCATGTGCCAGAATAGCATACATGCTATCGCGGTTTAATATCGCTTCCTGAAGCTGTGCTGTCTGCATTGCAATTGTATGGCCCGATTCAATAAGCTTGATTTGATGTTTGATGCGCTGAAGTAATTCCTTTTTATTGAAAGGCTTCGGAATATAATCTACACCGCCACTATCAAATCCACGCACAACATCATCCGGAGATTTTAAGTTCGTAATAAATAAAACTGGAATATGCTTATACAGCTCCATGGATTTCAGTTCCTTGGTGAGATCAAATCCGTTCGTATTCCCCATCATGACATCCATTAAAATAAGATCTATCCTCTGCTGTTGCAAATTTTCAAATGCCCCTTTAGCACCGGAAGCAGTGAATACGTTGAAGTGCTCACGTTCTAAAATCTCTTTTAAGACAAAAAGATTAAGCTCAGAATCCTCTACGATCAGAATATTATACATTGAAAAATCGATTTCCATAGATCATTATTAGCTTGTTTAGACAATGCCTAAAAGGATGTTATTCCTTTTATAAAATTCATAAATCAATATTACAGGAATAATTGCTTCGATAATTTGTGTAGCAAAAATGTTATCTAACATCAATTTATTTTAAAATCAACCAATACAGGAAGATGATCACTATAGTCAACATTTCCTGTTCTGTAATTTATAGCCCGAATTTCGTCTCCAGAAAAGAATACAAAGTCAATGCGAAAGAGTTTCATTAAATTACTGTAAGTATATCCATACCCGTTACCTGCTTCGCGAAACGCATCCTTCAAATTTCCTTTAATTTTATGATAACTATATGAATTGGGACTATTGTTGAAATCTCCGCACATAAGCATCGGAAAAGGAGATTTATCCATCACGCTTTTTAGATGATCTGCCTGAGGGCCTCTTAATCTAAAATTTCTCGATAAGGTATTGAGAGCACCCAGCCAATTTGCCTTTCTGTTTTCCGCAGGAATTAGATCTCCTTTTACCTGATTCCAATTTGTTGTCTGCAGGTGGCAGTTGCCGATCCGAATTTTATGTTTCTTATAAGAGAGATCTGCAAAGATCGCACAGTTAGGGCGTTCATCAAATGAAATGGTCTGTACCGAGTCCAGCGGAAATTTACTTAAAATAGCAAGTTGATTCTGCCCTGATTTGCTCCCTGTCATTATGAAATATTGAAACTGGCCAAATGACTGCTTGAGTTCCGACACGGAACAGTCGGCCGGAACTTCCTGTAAACAGAGTGTATTTATATGTTGTGATTCGATATAAGCTGCGATCTGCTCCATAGATGATAGATTATAAACCATTTTAAACTCACGAACATTATAGGTCGCTACACGTATATCCGTTGTTTCCTCCCATTGCTCCGGATTGTTTTGAACGATTTTTGTAAAATAATGAAAGTTGGCCAATATTGCTATGAACGGGCAAATACTATACCAACTATGTTTATACAATCCAATAATTAAAAATACGAGATTACAGCATAAAAGGGCAGGCAATAAGACACCGACCCACTGAAAGAAAACGGTCGTCTGCGGCGGTATATACAAGGCCAAAAACGAAAATGAAGTGACGAGTGCGACCAATACAACAATGCATATCATCAATAATACCGAGATCTTGATCGGTTTATACGCTAGTTCTTCTGCCATATAGCAAAATTTATACTTGCTTGCCAATAGGCAAAATTATAATAAAAGTAGTGCCTTGTCCTAATTCCGACTCTACCGTTATCTCTCCATTCATCTGCTCAACAATACCTTTACAAATTGCCAGTCCCAACCCCGTACCCTTATCTAGCGGATTAATTTTATAAAACCTATTGAAGATCAATTCTTGATTTTCCTTGGCTATGCCTATACCATTATCCTTTACATAAAACTCTATATGATCATCGCTTAGTGTGTAACCAACATGGACAGCACCTTCTGGCGGTGTAAATTTTAAGCTATTATTAATAAGATTGACCAGGACCTGAATGACCCGCCCACGATCCAGCCAAACCACTAAATCCCTTTCGGGAATGTCAAAAATTATCGCTGGCTGCTCATCATTTGGCAGAAAACTCAATGATAATTCATTCAGTATTCCTTTGAGAGAAACATCTGAATTCTTTAGCCTGACTTTCCCTGCATCCATCTGCGACATCTCCAATACATCCGTTATCAACCGCAACAACTGATTACTATTTACATTAAGGAGCTCTCCATATTCCCTTCTCAATTCAGGATCTGTTGTTTCTGCAATAATACCTCCAAATCCAATGATTGCACTGAGAGGTGTCCTAATTTCATGGTTCATATTGGAGATAAAGGCAGATTTTAACCGCTCAGATTCTTCAGCAGCTTCTTTTGAACGCAATAGTTGTTCTTCATAGCGCAACTGATCCGAGATATCCCGCTTGATGACCCAGACAATATCCTCACCATTGCCATTTTTGATCATCAGAGCACTGCATTCTGAGCCGATAATATCCAATTCCGGATATAGGGTATCACAGCGGTATTGATAATAACCCGAAGCAGAAATGATTTTTTGCACCGATAAATCCCAAGCTTCTTGTGTGGTGAACTCACGCAGACATTCAAAGATCTTTAAGTCAGTTATATCTTCCTGTTCATTCAGACCATTTTGCTTCCGGCATGCTTTATTTGCAAAAGCCATATTACCATTTTTATGACATGCAAAAATACTATAGGGTGCATTATCAACTACCGCAAGCACCATTTCAAGTTCATTTCTATTTTTAATGAAATCACTTACATTTTGCGAAAAACCTTCTATTATACATACATTGTTTTCAAGGCGTTTGGCATATTTTGTCGCCCGCACATAGGTGATGGGAACATCAGATTGCTTTATACGGTATTCAAATGTACTATTCTCTATGGAATCATTATGTAGAAATGCCTCCATTCCTTTTCTGTCATCTGGATGGACATAAGTCAGTAACTCCGCCAAAGTGATCTTCTCAGGTGCTTCCAGATTTCTTTTGTGTAAATTAGAATAACCATTATGTATTAATTCTTGACGCTGTAGATCATAAGTCCAATGCCCAATCATGGCGACCTTTCCCACCTCAAGTTGTGCGGTAAGAGCCGATTTAAGACGGTACTTCATGTTACTGCGCTGCGTAATATCCCGATATTGGCAAAGCAGATGTTCTTCGTCAAATTTATGAATGACGAACTTAAAATAGTACATTTGTTCGTCTGTGGGCAGGTCATAGTTTACATTCGAAGTCTCTCCTGTATGACGGCAAAAGGCAAGTTCCCGCTTAATAAGAGTCGATGTAGGCTGGGGAAATAGCGACAAAATATGTTGACCGATTACATCAATATTTGGATTTAAAATTGGATTATTTGTTTTCATAATCGCGTCCACGCAGATATTATCATTATTGATTAATAATAATGTATCGCAGGTTATATTCAATACTTTTTCCAAGTATCCTAAATCATGTAATATTTTTTTCTCCGTCATATTTTTAAAACTATTTCCTTTGAGATTTCTCCCAGCCACCGATAAAACCTCTATTAAATAAGTAGTAAATACCCCGTATCACATTCATGTTCATAAACAGAAAGTAGTATGGGATATAAAATACTTTGTAACTATTCGGATCATCCTTCGTCGAATAACCTAAAACAGCACAAATATAGAAAAGGCATTGAAGCCAGAAAATGACATTAAATACATTTAGCAATGATGAACTCCAATATCCAAGAACTGCAGACAAAGGTAAAAGTGCGAATAGGGCAAAAGGAGTAATGGACCATCGTAACACGCGATGTGATATGTATTGAAAACTCAGCTTCCCAAATTTAAATCCATTTAGTAAAGGCAACAGTCTTCCAATCGACTGCCAGCCCCCCGCAGCAATACGTCTTTTTCTTTTTCCTTCCTCCTCCATATTCAGCGAACCATGTTCGACTGCATAAGCGTCCGCAGTGTATGCAATACGGTAGCCTTTTTGTGCGATTCGCATTGACAGCATAAAATCATCCAACAGAGTATCTTCTTCCATTGGAGCAAATAAATCCGTACGTAAAGCAAACAATTCTCCAGCGGCACCGACAGCAGAATAAAATTCAAAGTCTAGCTTTTTCAAGAGAGATTCATATTTCCAATACGCTCCTTCCCCTTTTGACGAAACTGTATCATCATCATTAAAAGCAACTCTTTTCTCTCCGGAAACACAACCGATCGATGGTTCGTAAAATTGGCGCGCAATAATCTTCAACGCATCTGCATTGAGTAAACAATTCGCATCACTAAAGACCACAATTGGAGTTCTCACATTTTCCATACCATGATTAACGGCGGCTGTCTTACCTTTCCTTAAGGGCGAACTAATAATTTCGACCATGGGGTACTGTTTTAACAACTCATGACTATGGTCGGTGCTTCCATCAATAACCCAAAGAATTTTTAATTTATCTGGAGGATAATCGAGTTCGAGGCAATTCAGCATTTTCTCCGGGATGACTGCAGACTCATTATAGGCTGTAATAAACAAAGTTAAAACAGGCAAGTGATCTTCTGCCGCATTTTGATCGTCCATCTGAACATTATTCGGATATCGGAATAATTTGGCCAATATAAAAATTACTACCGCGTAACCGATATAAGTATATAGCACCAACAAGAGGGCACTCCAAAAGACAATATGCAAACTCATCTGTACTAAATAGATAACCTATTTTCTTTTATCACTGTTAATCAAATTCGAATCTTCGTCCCTATAGCTATCCGACTTGGAAAAAACTAACATTAAATTCTTAAACGCTTTTTTACAACGAACTTTAAAACTGTTAAATAAAGATCCGTCTGCTGCAAGTGTTCCATAGCCCGTTATTGCTTTCGCTTTTCTATTATGGACAAAAACAATCCGACCAAATTTTTTTAGTCCCAAGGCGAGGGATCCGTCTTCTCCCCGTATGATATCAGTCCGGATTCCAACCCTTTGAGCTAATGCTGTATGATAAGCAAACACCAAACCCCGAACACTAAGTTCTGGCCTGTTTATCGATTGGATGAACAGAAAAATGTCGCGTACACGCTCATAAATCCATAGTGAAAATCGGCTATGAGTCTTATCTGGAATATAACCCCAGGAAGCGCTTGCTGCCACTACACCTTGTCGTTCTAATGCGCTTACCATTACATCCACATATCCGCATGGATAAAGGGTGTCGGCATCGATATTAAGATGATACTTCCCTTGGGCATGATTCAATCCACATTGCCTCGCAAACCCACAGCCGCTTTGTTTCTCATTATAATATCGAATTCCTGCTTTCTTAAAAATTTCCTCCGTTTTATCCATTGAATTATTATTTATACCGATAATTTCAATAGGGTACCGCGATTTAAGATCACTTAATGACCATAAGCAAGCCCATAAGTTCTTATCTTCATTATAAGCGATAACAGCTACAGTTACTAAAGGCTCATTCGCTTCAAATCTTTTGAGCTGTTCCACAATCGTATTGATTGTAGACTGAGATACTTGATCCGGCTGCACCTGATAAACAGATAAATACTTCCTATACCATTCGTTATTCATAGCTAATCATTCTACTGGTCGTATAGATTCGAAAAGTTGCTGCCACTGTTTTGCTATATTTTCCAAATCAAACTTTCTCACATCATTTCTAGCATTTTTTCCCATTTCTTTTCTGCGTGCATCGTCTTCAATAAGTAGACAAATTCCGTCTGCCAACTGTTTAATATTACCATTTTCTACCAGTAATCCATTCTGCCCATCAACGATAATATCACGGGGACCACATGGACACATAAAAGACACGGGCGGAACACCATAAGCCATTGTTTCTCCCAAAACCAGTGGGAATCCCTCATATCTTGACGATAAAACAAAGATTGAACTATCATCATATTTTTCAGCTATTGAAGCAGTTCCATTTTCTAAAAAGCAACTTCCCGACAGCCCCAACTCTTTTACCATCGACAAATACATCGCCTTATCCCCCCCCCCATAGATTTTTAATATCCATTCCGGATGCTTTTTCGACACCATTTCCCAAGCACTAATCAGTAAATCAAATCCCTTTTGATAAGTCATTCTTCCAACTGCAATTACTTGTTTATTATTGAGTAGAGCAGCTTTATCAGGATAGAAAGATAAGGGATTGGAAATAACCGAAATATTGTTAAGTTCATGCCAATATCCTGCATCCTCATTCGTTAGCACGACAAAAGCCGATAGCTTTCGCAGATTCTTGATGAGTTGTCCCTGCCACAATTTTGATATTCCTCTCTGCATAAAGCCAGGAAATCTTTTATCTGTAAACTGACGATAGACTAACCTATTAAAATGTAATTCGCCAACTTTCAAACTGCCGTCTTTTAAATCATTGATAAAATTGATGTCCCGTCTCAATAACGATACAGTAATATCGGGCTTTATAAGACATAATTGTTCTCCAAGTCTCGCTTTAAACAGTCGTTGCTTTTTCCGATAGCTTAAGGTTCGCTTCAATAAAGGTAGAGAAAATATACCGTCAAAGTTGATATCGAGGTGATGCAATTTTATTTTCTCATCTAAAGGATAATAGGGCTCTGATCCTTTTCCGTCAGTGACAAAAATATGAATTTCATAATCAAATTTTTTGACGAAATAGTTTACCTTTGCTGTGAGCACCCTTTCCATGCCACTAGGGTAAAACAGGCCTGGAATAATGTAAGCAAGCTTAAGTTTCCTTTTCATATTGTTTAATCACCTTTCGTATTTTTCCTAAAAGATTCAAATAGTTCTTTCCATTGCGCTGCGATATTTTCCATATGAAATCGAGCACTATTTAGCTGTGCTCTTCCTCCCATTTCCTTTCTCAGCAGATCGTCTTTTATCAAGCTACATATTCTTTTGGCCATCTCCTTAACATTTCCATTTTCCACTAAAAATCCGTCTATACCATCCCGAATTATTTCACTTGGCCCTGACGGGCAATCAAATGCAATACTAGGTAATCCACATGCCATGGCCTCAACCAATACCATACCAAAGCCCTCATACCGTGAAGATAGCACAAAAATAGAGCTATCACAATATTTCTCTTCAATCACCGTGGTACTGGGCTTTAATTTGCAACGCTCGGTTAAGTTAAGACGATCGATCTGATCTTGTAGCTCAACGGGATTACCGTCGCCATAGATTTTTAAGACCCAATCGGGATAACTAGCATTCACGATAGACCAAGCCTCTATTAACAAGTCAAATCCTTTCTGAGGAACATATCTCCCAACCGCAATAACTTGCTTCGCTTGGCAAGTAGATACACCTTTAGGTCTTAAAACTAAAGGGTTAGGTATCACGTGCACGTTTGAAAGCTCTGGCCAAAAACTCTTTTCCTGAGCCGTGAGAAAAACGACAGCATCCATCAACTTTAATTTTTTGAGTCTGACACGGTCTTTTCTTTCCCGTAAAAAGCGGCTCATTCCTTTCGGAAAATTGGGATGATAAAAATCCTTCGTTACATGCAACTCTGCCACCTTAATACTACCATCCTTCAGCAGTGGTAAAAAATTGATTTCCCTTCTAATTGTAGAAATTACGATATCGGGCATCTCCTGTTCAAGGATTTTTAGAAATCGATTTTTAAACTTTCGGTAACGAGAAGGGAAACGAAATAACTTAAGCAAGGGCGACTGATCAAATGGATAGTCAATACAAACATTTAAATCGATGTGTTTCACATTTTCCGAAAGCGGAAAAAAGCTGGGCTTATTTAGCTGCTCCGATGTCACCAAAATAACTTGCGCATCCGGCAGATGATTGGCAAAATAATTTGCCTTAAAAACGATAATCCGCTCCAATCCACCAGAAGTATACAATGAAGGTAAATAATACAAAATTTTCATCTTCTCAAAACAGCTTTTTTAAAATCTGACGTTGATAAAGATCTTCGTCATGTATCACAACCTGATCACCGCCAATCACTTCATTGACATATTTAGACTTTATATTAACTTTATGTTTAGCTCCCATCATTAACCATTCATATTCAATATCAATATGCCCGACATCTATAGCCTGATAACCCAATTTGCACAGGTCATAAGCCAATACAGTCGCTGTGGGGCCCAAAGCGATTAAGATTAGACTATTTTTTGCTAATTTACACGCTTCCTGAAGGATCACATCATACTGATCAAATGCGCCCTTGGACCGGCATAAGATTCGCCCAACACTTTCTACATTATCAAAAAGATCATTACCTATGCCTAAGCGACTCTTTTCTCCCTCTATAAATACGATATCACGCTTGCTCCAAATTTGTTTTAACAGGCTAAACCAGTAGACAGATTTTTTCCGGTCGCTGAAATCAATATAGGGCCTTGTAATAAAAGTATTTCCATACCTCTTTCCTTTCTTAAGATATTTATCCCATAAATCGCCATACAAATAAAAATGTGCCCGCCAAAAACGACGCGCCCGCCTATTGTATCTATCTAGGTCAACAAATGCATCCGAGATACACACGATGTGGTTTGTAAGATCACTTGTTAGTACCTCAGCCAATCTTTTAGAAAGCTCACCGTCATCATGCTGAAAACGTATTCCCTCTCCACCAATCAAGAGCATTTCACCGTCGCCAAACCGACTAACTGAAGACTTCTCGGAAATAATATGCTCAATAGTTTCTTCAATTGTCATAACCAATGGCTTCACACGCTGTTCCCTTCCTGTTAGAAGTTCCAACATGTTATACCATTCTATAATCACATTATAGCGAAACTTATCTTTAAATTTATGTAGGAATGATAGCATTAGCTTAAATTTAAATGATCAATAACTTTTTTCATTTGATTGCGCCAAGATAATTCATAAACATCATTTCTGATGCTCAATGGCTCCCAATCTACGGACGAACAATAAGATACAATCTGTTCGATATCAATAGGAGATTCATCTGGTTTGGCCTTCAATACATAAGGCTTATCTTCGAAATCAGAATCGATTTCTGAATACATAAAAGGTATCCCTCTCGCAGCATACTCCCTTGTCTTTAATGTTCTAATAAATGTTATCCCACTACGATGTCTTGCAAGACTTCCGATAGCGAAATCAGCTTGGTCAAACATTAAATCGAGCTTCTTACCCCATAGCGCACCATGCAGGAAAACATACTCCTGTACTCCCGCCGCTTCGATAGCCGAAAATATTTCATTTTGTTCCCTTGATCCACTCAGATTTCCAACGATGTTGAAGATGACCTTGCACGCCGGATTTCCCCTATAATATATCCCTAAACCTTTTATAACCCGATCAAATCCATGCCAGAAATGGATTTCCGCTACCCCTAGCAAATGAATCTCAGACTCCTCATGATTTTTTTTAACGCGCAAGGGAAGTTCATCCAAATCAATACCATTAGAAATTTTGATAGTTTTTGCACCGAAAATTTCTTCCTCTTCGGTAAATGTTACAATACCATCTAATACAGAAGCCATAGCTTTTCTAAAAAAACGATCGGGCACCTGCATTATCTTGTCTATCAAACGAATATATTCTTGATCATAAGGATAGGTCGGAATTTCCATGACGACTTTCGCACCAGTTTGCCTAAATTTTCGCACGGCGTTAATCAAAAAAGGACTCGAATTATGATAAGAACGCATGTATATCAGATCAAACCGTTCACTTGATACATAAGCAGTTAATCCCCAAAAATCCCATCGCTTTCTTGATTTGGCCCAGGGCCCTTTCCCCAAATCAGCAATAATTTCGCCATCTACAAGCCATGCACGATGCCCACTGTCCAATACTTCGTAGTAACATAGTTTGACCTCAGCCCCACATTGCCGGAGACCTTTAACCTGTCCAAATATCTTTTTACTAATACCATTATGGGCACTAAAGCCATGAAAGACTAGAAATAAAACTTTTAGTTCCATATGCTCCATATCTCTAATTATTCCTCTTTAAATATAACGCTATATAAGACCTATATCCAGCAAACCAAACAAAAGCGATAAAAAAAAGAGAAGATACAACGATCTTGACAAACAGTTTATACCAGACAATTTCAGTCCTCAAAAATATTCCACACATATACAGCAGAAACGTCAACAATAAACCCGCCATAACTGGCTTTGCCAAAAGATAAAAAAAGCAAAGAAAGTTTCTGTTAAAGACCTTTGTATACATGATGGCATAAGTAAAGACAAATGTGATACAATTTGTTATGACAAGACATCCAGCGACTACGGAAATAGATTCAAAATAAAAAATCCCCAGCAATATACCACATACATTCAACAAGGCCGAAAGTAATCCGGAGAAAAACAAATATTTAGTATCTCCAGTGGTTTGAAAAATCGCCCCTGATGAGGACAGAATAAGCTGTAGCCCCACATTAAGGCTCAGGATCTGAAATACAGGAACTGCAGGCCCCCATTGCGCTCCAAAAAATAGGTAAATCAGATCTTCGGCCGCAAAGTAAAGAAAGCTTGCAAGCGGAAATCCAATTAAAGCCAATAGTGCGATGAGTTGTTCCGTCGCAGCGATTAGCTTCATTTTATCCTCTTTTTTTAGACTCAATATGGGATGTATCACCGGTGTAATAACTTGTGTAATATTTTGCAGTGGTAGCGACATCAATTGATAGGCTTTATCATAATAACCCAAGATATTGATTCCTAGATATCTTCCGATAAGCAATGTGTCCGAATTTTTACTAAAATAATTTACGATGTTGAATAGAAATTGAAAGGTAGAATAGCGCAAAATTGGCCGAATTGTATTTAAGGATATCCTCAATTTAAAAGGCAATGGAAAATGCACATAGGAAACGATAAAAAGAAGTATACTATACAGAATGGGATTAATTAGGAGCGCATATATACCAGCACCATACAACGCAGCACTTATTGACACTGCCCCTAGGACAATCTGAATAATAAAGCTTCTGAGAGCAATAAATTTGAACATTCTTTCCCGATAAAATAAGGCATTGGGTATTACCGAGCTTGCTGTAAAGAATAGGCCAATCGCCAATAGCCTGATTATATTTCGAAGCAAAGGCTGCCCATAATAGCCGGCTATCAACGGAGCAATCAATACAAGCATTAATGCCAGTATAAATCCTAAATAACAAGAAATAGAAAACAGATTACCGAGTTCATCTTTAGTCAAATTTTTATATTGGATCACGGCCGGTAAAAGACCGATATCTGCAATCAAATTCAAAAAAGCTATAATAACCATCGCCAGAGCAATTACACCAAATTGCTCTGGCGACAAAAGCCGAGCAAGAACTGCAGTCACACCGAGGGAAATGACCAAGTTAGCATATTTTGCTATTGCGGTAAAAAAAACGCCTGATATAACCTGTTGCTTGGCATTTTCCATTAGCTCCCTGTATATTTTTTAAACAATAATACGAATAGTGTTTTTATCCTAACATATTTGCGCCAGCTTCTTAAAGATAAGATAAGAATATAAATTCGGTTTTTCCAGGGCATAGCGTAGGCTTTCCATACAGCAGCATTGATCATTTCGTTGAGATAAAGATCAACAACCTCCTTCACTTTAATATTTTCCTTTGCGTACGCCAACAATTTCGTTCCTATCATAAAATAGCTATTTATATTTTTCATCGAATAAGGAACCATCATAAAGGAACCAGCCCGCAGACGACGTATAAAAAAAGAGGCGGAAATATAGCGGGTTCTTTGGGCTTCCAAGAATAAAAATGATGTAAATAAATCATCTTCATGCACAATATTTTCGTTAAAGGTCAACTTTATCTTCCTTAAAAAGTTCAAATCTATAAAAAGCAGCCAGACAGGTGAAAAGAATTTACTAGACTTCAGCAGCTTTTCAAAGGTTACCGTTCCGGGCATAATTTTACTTTCTATACCTCTTCTTTTATAATTGAATTTTTCGACAAACGCTGCATTAAAGGCGCCATCATTTAAAGTTTCTGCATCAAAAAACACAAAATCCATCTGATCTCTCCTACAATATTCGTAACACGTATCCAAGGCATCTTTATGAAGAATGTCATCACTATCCATAAAATAAATAAAGTTTCCTTTTGCCTGAGATATCCCTACATTTCTTGCCGCTGACGCCCCTCGATTTACTTGTGAAATAACCCGCAATCTATGATCTTTCGAAGCCCATTGCTCCAAACGGGATAAGCTACCATCCGTAGAACCATCATTTATTACTAATAATTCAAAATTTTCAAAAGTTTGGTCCAATATACTCTTTACTGCGCGATCAATATATGCTTCAGTATTGAAAACTGGCATTACTACGGTTATTTTAGGATAATTATTCATGATTTCTAATCCATTTTTGTTGCTGATCGTCCCATTTTTTAACCACTTTAGCCGGATTTCCGACCACTACAGAAAAAGGTGGAACATCTTTGGTCACCACTGAGCCAGCACCCACAACGCAATGCTCCCCGATAGTAATTCCGGGTAATATAACTGCATTTGCTCCTATCCATACATTGTTGTTGATCTTTACTGGTGTGACTTCTATGCCCTGTTCTGCGATCGTTATATCAGTATTTTCATACCTGTGATTGAGCCCCGAAATTAATACATGTTGTCCTATTTGCACATAATCGCCAATCCATACAGGTCCTATTACTGTATTTCCAACGCCAATCCTCGAATGACTACCAATAATAAGATCGCCTACAGCATTGTTAATTAAGGAGTACGACTCCACCACAGTCCGAGCGCCGATTTGACATTTTCTAAATGGTACCAGATCTTTACGCACACTACAATAGATTACAGCACCAGGTCCTTTTTGAACATATAAAAACTGAAATAATCTGAGATACCATCTCGGACGCGTTCTTACAGGATGCATTAGCATCCCATGCAGCAATTGCTTTATGCGTGGAGAACGCATTATTTTTTCCTTTAGCCCCATATTAACTTTGATACTTTAGCAACATACTGTTCAATTAATCCTCTTTACTTGGCGCAGTACCATGTTTCGTATGGATAAAAGTCGACCGTCCCGAACGAAAATGGATTATACTGCTTACCATCGCTAAAAATATACGTGGCAAGGTAAATATTGCCAGAAACAATTGCTTCGTATACATTTTTTTTGGAATGGCCAAAGCTAAGCTCATCATATACAAAGTAATTAAAAAAAACCATTTTAGGGAAGAAATGTCGACGACAAAAAACGAAATCAACAAAAAGAGAGGAATAATACCAAGCATAATAATTCGCGGAGGCATAGACCACTGGAAAATTTTGTCGATTAAAGCCCAATTCCCGGACACAAGTGCATGTCGCGTCTGTTTAATCGCAAGACAGAAGATATCGATTTGTGAAGCGATCCAACGCCGACGTTGTTTCGAGAAATCTTCACTATATTGGATTTTTTCGTCTAAAATGACAACATCTTCCAAATATATCGTGTTTATGCGATCTAATAAGAGGAAATATTCTAAAAACTTATCTTCTCCCATCGATTTGATTGCTGCTATCCTTTGCTTAAACCAGTTAAAATCAAATGCCATACCCGAGCCAATCAACGCAGCAGGCAAACCAAGACGAGCATGTCCTAAACGAAAAATTGAATTATTAATTTCTTCGCTTACACCATCCAGAATTGCAGTCGCCGTTGTATTATTTTTAGCCGTACGATGGGTTTGTATAGCTTTCGCCCCAGAAGCAAAAGCATTATTCAGTTTGCTGAGAAAGTCAGGAAAAACAATATTGTCCGCGTCCATCACAACCACTACATCAAACAATTGTGTATCCAACCTAGACATTGCTGCTGTTAATGCTGCAGCTTTCGACCGCTGGCCTTCATCTGGATGAATAAGTGAAATACCCATTGCCCGAAGCTGATCGTTAGTACGATCTTCCATGGCGTCCGAAATAACTACGATTTCAAACTTATCAATAGGATAATTCTGTGCTTTAAAACGTGAAACGCTTTCCCTAATGACATTATCCTCTTTGTAAGCGGGAAATAATATGGCAAATCGCAGTGATGTAACGCTATCCGGGAAAATAATCTTTCTTCTTATTCGGGATGCGAACGCGAACAAAGCTACATAGCATACCCACAACGTGAATGCGAAGAAAAATAAAAAGTCAATGTACCAAAGGATTGTTATAAGCATAACAGGATATATTTATGGATGACTTACTACCATCAGCCAACGACAGGCAGACCAAACCCCTTTAACCATCGCCGCAGCCAGTTTGAACTTCAATTTAAACAAAAGTAAACACAAATGCATTGGAAAAGCCACCAAAATCAAATAACTAAGCGCTAGTAGGCGCACACTATTTTTTCTTTGCCTATAGGCAAAAATTATTCTATTTCGCGTGATATAATAGGTTTTAAGGGGACTACCGATTCCAGTAGAAGCGCTCTCTAGATGAACGATCTGGGCTGCAGGAAAATAAAATAATTGAAAACATTTGGTAATGCTATTCGACCAATCCAACTCTTCATAATACAAAAAGTAGCATGTAGGCATGTTGCCAATCTGTTCAATCACAGTCTTTGGAACAAACATAGCGGCACCATGAAAATAAGGAATCTGAACAATTTGATCGTATTGACCATGGTCTATTTCCCGATGGCCAATTTGTTTATTCCTGATCGTAATCGGAGTCAATGGAGTACTTCCTGCAAACTGAATTAAATTACGGGGTGTATGATACAATATTTTGGGAGAAAGCCCACCTACTTTTGGGTTCGCTTCGCAAAATGAAATCATGGATTGAATTTGTAAAGCAGCGTCTTTAGGTAATAAAGTATCGTTATTAATAAAATATAAATAATCGCCAGAAGCAATTTCCAGTCCTTTATTATTTCCGCCCGCAAATCCCAAATTTTTCGGCAAATGCGCTCCCTTCACCAAGGGATAACTGTGCCGAATCAATTGAAATTCGTCTGTATCCGAAGCGTTGTCAATAACAATGACTTCAAAACAAATGTTTCTGAGATTATCAAAGATTGTCTGCAACAGATTCATTGTATCAGGGGCACCATTAAAATTAACGGTAATAAATGAAACTTTAGGCTGAGATATTTGCTCCATTTTGTTCACTTTGTTGTAAATATGGGCACATCATCGCAATTGCCATTAAAATATAAATTGTCTCACCTGTTGGGAATTGATGCAATACTTCATTTCCATAACCGGCTAACATCATCCCTGCTATACCTGCCGCCGCAGCGCTACAAAATCCGCGAATCATGGAATCCTTTAACTTAAACCAAACAAGATAAAAGCAAATCGCCAAACACGAAATCCAAATCAACAAATAGAGTACCAACCCAATTATACCCGTCTCTACCCAGATAAAAACAAAAGAAGTATCTGTTGGAAGGCCATGTAAAAGATCTCCCTCGTTAGCATTCTTTGCGGCGCCCAAACCTAAACCAATCGGAAAATTACGCATAAATTTTTTCATTTTGGCCTGATTTTCCTTTCGTAAGTTAAAGGATGCATCCTCCTTAAATTGAAACGCTGTCCGCATCCTTCGAATGTCGGCGTTACTATTTCCAATAGTTGTTAGCGATAGGAAGCAAAAGACACCAATAAATAGCGTTGATCCTAATATCATGATTCGCCATTGTTTTAACAGCAGAATATAAAATGCATATCCAGCCATTGGAATTGCCATGGCAGAACGGGTGCCGGATATCAGCATACCGTACATCGCCAAAATAGTGACCGTAACGTACAAAATCCGCACACTTCTATTTTTCTCATAGAAAAACAAAATGGAAAAAACGACCATTCCAAGCCCCATATGGCAGCCAAAATTAGCAGCATCGGTAAAAAATGAAAAATAGCGGACACCGCTATAGATGAGATGCGTATGGGCTCCAAGTGTATAAAGCCAAATTCTTTCATCTGTGTCCAACCCGATAAATTTTTGCCCAATTGCCTTTAGAGCCGCTAGTAATACTAAAATCGCCCAAAAAATAAAAAAAGATCTGAGCTTCGATCTATCTTTAAAAATATAATAGATTAAAAATTGAAATAAACACAAATAAAGTGCCGTGCTCCGGATAGCAGCGATCCAGTTACCGAAGATACCATCCGGATTAAACACTTCAACCATACAGTAGGCCACCCAAGCTAAAGAGATAAAGAAGTACAATGGTATTTTCAGCTTAGCATTATAATTCCGATAAAGATGATTTAATGCGATTACAATAAAATTAAATAGGATCACAAGATCTACTAAAATACTCGGCGGCATGGGAATTCGTACATAGCGTAATATACCCATGACGAAAAAACATACAGCAAATAAGAAAAGAAAACTAACAAAAGGATTCCGAATACAAATAATTAAAAAACAAAGAAGAAAAGGTGCGAGTGCAATTCCAACACTAGGCAAGAGACCTCCGGATACGGCCAAAAAAGTAATCAGCGCACATCCTAAGACAGCTAATAGCTTTAAACCAATGTTATCAAAAAAAATTTCCTTCGCCATTTCCTTTTTGGTACCATTTAAGCTTTAGATGCAGTGATTCCCAATTGTGAAAATCTATATTCCAACTTTCTGAAGAAACTATAAGGTGGCAACATTCCCGTAAATGTCTCTGTAGCAAATCGATCCGCATTCATAAGACATATTAAAACAGGCACTGTCCCGCTTCGTTCAACGATCTCCTTAAATAATTCATCATCTTCCTCCTTCCATGCGGACTCTGCGTCCAACAACAATAGATTTACAGCTGCCTGAGAGAGGTAGAAAGGGGGGACAGGGATATCAAATGCATTTGTATGACCTACAAGTGTGAAATCATTTTCGTCAAGCTTGATTCGTTCCAAGAGGGTTGATTCGATCAAAAATTCACGAGATTTGGCATTAAAGTCTTTTCCCTCTTCCAGAATACCTACCTTAAGGCCGATCGTTTCCCATTCATCCCGAATATATTGCATGAGATTTCCACTATCAATCGTTTCATCTAACTTTAATACATTAATAAAATTAACAGCATTTCCTCGCTGATGGTAGTTGAACAACTGATTTGCCAAAGATTTTGATGCCATTCTTTTGGTCTGCTCGCTATATCGTCCCATTTTTTTATTCGGAAATGCGCCGACGGTATTTCCTTTTGTGACACGATCTGTTCGCTGCTTATCCCGTAAAGTTCGATCTAGCAATTCCAAGACCAAAATGCAACCTAGTAAAAACGCCAGGGTCGCAAAATAAGAACCTATAACCAACATTTTACGTTTGGTTGGCTTGGAGTTAAGTGGATAAGTTGCCGGATTGATTACTTTTAATGTGGCAGCACTCATCTCCAAGCTCTTTAGGCGAAGACGCGCAGCATTCAACCCTCCCAAAACGGAAAGATAGCTCTGTTCAGTAAAATTAATACCGCGTTCCTGACGTTTGAGTAATGAACCTATTGGGGAATAATGCGAGTACATTTTATCCAATTCACCTTTAAAATCATCCACTACTTTAATATCTGCTTGCGCCTGATCCAGTTTCAACAATTCGTCAACCCACAACGTCACATAATTTGCATTCGGATACCCGTTCTTTGTATATTTCTGGTTTGAATAATCCTGAATAAAGTTTCGGAAATCCCGCTCCTGATTTTTTAATTTCGATTTAAGATCTTGAAGTGTCGACGCTGAATTTTTGACCGTGTTTAATGAATCAGGCTGAGCGGATTCAATTTGTGAAATTGAATAATTTAAATCCGATATTTCATTCATTTTGGCCAAAAATTGAGAATTGCTTTTAATACTTTTAATGTTAGCATCTATTCCCGACTCTAATTGCGCTATACTCGCCTGCGCTCTGTTTCGTGCAGATAAGGCATCCTGTTTACGGATTTCATAATCTTTGTCCAAAATTGTAACAGCCTCGGTTTGTTTATCGTAATGAATTACACGGTTTTGCACATTGAATTTGGTAAGAGAATCCTCTTTCATAAATAAGTCTTTTCCAATGCGGGCCAGTTCCGCTTCGAAATACTTGATGACATTATTGGTATTGCTATATTGAAGAGTTTTATATTCGTCCCCAAAAACCTCACTCAGTATATGCAATGTTTGATAGGTGATGCCTGCATCATTATTTTCATAATAAACATGCAGAATATCGCTATTATCGATCTGTTTAATATCTATTTTGCTTAAAGCTCCATAACTAAAATAAGGATGATTCCAATTAAATAAGCCATAGACAAAATTTTTAGCATCCACCTTTTCATACCTTTTTAAATTTTCTACGGTACGTTCTTCGGATGTTTTATCGATTAATTTTCTGACAGCAGGTGGTGTAATAGCTAACAGTTGACGGAAATGAGCACTAGAAATATAAATATTGTCTTTCTCCGTATCCCCATTAATCATCGTTCTGGCGAATAGTTTTAAAGACACTACCCGCATAGTTTCTTTTGACCCAATGGTATTGATCACGTTTAACAATGAATTTTTAAGGATATTCCAGTCTTGCTTGCCATCTTGGCTAAGTTCAGTACCATTAGCAGAGATTATGCCTGTATAAATAGTCATATCTGATTCGTATTGTCTATTCATATTTCTGGTGAAATAAATAACAATGCCCATGACCATCAGTGGTAAAACAATTAACCACCATTTAAATCTATACAAAGATTTTATAATGTAAATCACTATACCCATCTTTATTTACTGATAATTTTAGTTCGGCTCAAAATTTCCAGATGTAAAAGCTCTGCTGTGATCGTACCTTCTGTTATTTTAAAAGTTTCATAAGCGTCAACTTCCATTTTCTTTGCTACAGTGAGAGCAGCAATTTCGGCATTACCATTCGCAAAATCCGCTTCTAGAGATTTTACTTGTGCTTGTGTTAATGTCAAGTTTTCTGCTTTCTTTTTTAAGATGGACATTGCGTTGGTCAATTTAACGTAAGAATCGATAATGCGAAGTTTCTGCTCGTCAAACCATTTTTCCATTTCCAATTCAGTAGAACGACGTTGCATCTTTTGTCGTTTGACACGATTAGATCGATCAAATAAGTCATCAAATGGCACAGAAACCGTCCCGCTAACAAAACGGGCATTTTGCGTCGCCCCGGAATACTGGTAAAACAAGGGTGTATTTTGATCTGTGAACATTGAATTCACCCCTATATTTCCATATTGCCAGGATCCACCAACCTTAAAATATTTTAGCCAGCTTCTCTTCTCAGTTTTTAGTTGATTATCCTGCTCCATCATCTTAGATTCAAACATCTCAACACTCGGGCTCTTCTTGGCATTTTCAAAAAGTTCCTCCAGCGAGGGAAGTAAAAGTTTCGTATAATCTAATCCTTCCGCTGGCAGGGGAACACTTTGCCCAAAACTGAGCGAACCAACAGTAATTAAGAATAAAAGCATCAGGATAATTTTCTTCATATTCAGACAACAACATTTTATAGACATGAGCCCGTTATATATTTTCATTTAATTATTTACCATTCCTAAAACTTAAACATCCGCTTTTTGGATAAATGCAGAAAAGGTTTTATACAAAATTTTCAAATCCATCCAGATCGAATAATTTTTGGCATAATTAATATCAAGCTGAATTCGTTCCTGGTCGGACATACTTCCATTATCTCCTCTTTTCTCCACTTGCCATAATCCCGTTATCCCCGCAGGCGCCATAAAACGTTCAACACTATCATCCGTTGTCAACATCTCGGCTTCATACAATGGTAATGGTCGATTTCCAACAATAGACATATCGCCTTTGAGTACATTAAATAATTGCGGAAGTTCATCAAGACTATATTTCCGAAGAATACGACCAACCTTTGTCACTCGTGGATCTTTCTCTAGCTTAAAGAAAGCTGCTTTTTTTTGCTTGCTGCCAGTATCTGCACCTTTGACCACCACCTCGTCGCCTATAAGCACATCTCGGAGATCATCTAAACTGAAATACTGGGCTTCATTACTGTCATGAATAGTAGAGGCATTTGAAACAACAGCTCGTGTTGTATCCGCATACTGGTTGAGCGCCATATATTCCTTCAATCGTTTATCTGCATCCGGATACATCGATCTGAATTTATAAAAATCAAACATAAAATAACCCGAACCGATCCGTTTGGATTTATATACCGCAGGCCCTTTACTTTCCAACTTAATTGCAAAATAAACGAATAAGAGAATGGGAGAAAGAAACAAGATTAAAATCAATGACACAACGATATCAAACATCCTTTTACCAAAAGGAATACTAATTTTAGGAAAAGAAGCTGTAATGGATTCAAATTTTTCAGTTTGCGCCGTAGCTTCAAAATATAAATGTATATATTTTTTTACTGATTGAAATACATCTCCATTTGCACGAGGGCTGATAGTGTTTGTAACCCCGGCATCAAAATAGGATTGTTTTTCAAAATGCGAAAAGTCATTTCCGACCAAAATAAGTAAAATATCCTTGCCATGCGTGGCCAGCTTGGCCAACTGTGCTAGATCTTTGGAGAGACTTTTACTTTTTTCGTAGAAGACTACCGAAAAAAATTGATCTTTTTGCTCCTGAAAATACATATCCATGGTCTCGAAAGAATTAAAAAATTTCAAATCCACGCCCAAAGTATCTTGGACTTGTTCATGAAAATAATCAAAAGTTTCGATATTATCACCAAAGTATATATAATCGCTATATTGAGGCATTATTTTAATGCTTTTTTAATCCGCAACTTGAGCTCAAGCGGATTAAAAGGTTTTAAAATGAAATCTTCCGCTCCCGCTTCAAGCAAGTTGATCCGTGTATTCGAATTATCTTCGCCAGACAAAAAGATAACAGGGATATCTTTCAGAAACTCGTTTTGTTTGATCATCAGCAGTAAATCGTAGCCATTCATTTCAGGCATTGTATAATCAGAAAGAATCAAATCGACCCCATTTCCATCTTTCAACCAATTATAAGCATCCAACGCATTATTGAAAAAGCGAAAATCGTAATCCGCGTTTAAGTACAACGTAATTAACTGCCCTATAGCCGGCTTATCATCAATTATTACAATCTTTTTTTTCATGGATCTCCTACGTTTTTTAACGGTAATTAACCAAACAAATTGTATGCTTTAAAAACAAAATTGATTAGTTTTAAGTACCCCATGAGAGGGGTACTCTTTTAGATGTAGCCTTTTTTCCTCTTATAGCAATATTTTTCTATTTCACATACCAATTGGTATCCTGAGAACCGCCACTCAATGCCCAACTTTCAAATTTGGGATAAACACCGGTTATTTTTTTATATTCATTTGGATAAACAAACGACACAGGTATACATAATCCCCATGGCTCTCCTTTTGACGATCTAAAAGGATCATTAGCAGAGAGCTGTCCTTTTGCGGTTAGGTTCTCCACTAACGCTTTATTCATTTTTTCAGTTGCTTTATATCCAACCAAATGAATTTCAGTTCGTGAACTTACTTTATATCCATTTGTAATAATAAAAGAGTTCAGGTCCGCAAAAGTAAAATTATCCAAAGGAGATGTAAATTCTATTGTGATCTCAGATTCAACCGGTTGAAAATTACCGTTTTGTGTCGAAATGAATTGTGTATCCGAAATACCAAATGCCTTATGCGCATCATCACATAATGTTACTACAGCATACTTTTGGTTAGATTCTACACCGTTGGAGGCCAATGGTAAGTTCTGTCCAACCAAATTCTCATTTGTATATTTTACAGATTTCACGTTGGTGGCCAATATACCATCCAACTGAATAGCTGCAGCAAGTCTATTTTTGGCGCCGACAGATCTAATTTTATTTACCAATTTGAGTTTAGTGATTTTATTTGCAGAATTTTGAACTTTTGTGATAGCCACATCCACCACAAAGTCATTCATATCATAATCTCCAATTGATGGCCAATTATCTTCAAAAGCATACGAATAAGTACCCAACTTAACTTCAGTTACTGTTTGATCATTGGGATTACCGCCAGCTGCATTATTACCACCAGCATTACACGAAGTACCCGAAATTACAACTGTTGATTTATCGTAAGGAACTATTTTTGCTGGGCTATTGACCACATAATAAGTATTATATTGCTCATTGGGCGTATGATCAGAGCAAGCAACCTCTACATTACCTGAGTATGTAATTGGCGTTCCCCCCTTTATTAGTTCAACCTTTTTCAAACGTGCCAGTGCTTGACCAGAGGAGGGCCCCATCAAATTGTTAGACCACGTATCAAAAGTGACCTTAGTTGTAACATCCAATATAGACGAAGCAGCCAAATTTATCTTTGTTCCGGTAGCATTTAAATCTTCTAAACTTAATAATGAACCTGAAGCAATCGAGATCGTAGCCCCGTTTGTTTTCATAGTTTTAATTGTAGTATGACATACAGCCTCTAATGTTGCATTTGTAAAATCAGCGTTATTAACAGTAAGTGTTCCCTCATTTCTAACAATCGTTCCAGAAGTTGAACTACTTAACTTTTGAATTGTCGCTATACCGTAGTTTGTAAAACTTCCATTAGTTACTGTCGCCTCATTAACATCCAATGTTCCATAATTTATATAGAGCGAACTGTTTGTTGTTGTCATTTTAGACAAAGAAGCAGCGCCATAATTTTCAAACCTTCCGTTGGTATTTTGGGTAACATGAGCTAACTGAATTGAACCAGCTTGCGCCACTATTAATGTATTATTACCCCCCAAATTGAATTCATTACCTGTATTTTTCCATCCCCCCTGAACATATATTTTTACATTACTGGAACCATTATTAGCATTAATGGTACCTGTAAATGTTACTCCAGATTTGATGACATATGATTTATTTGATTCAACATATATAGAACCATTACCATTTATTTCAACCGCATCGCTAGGAACGACTACGGTTGCAGCTTCTGCAGTCGACGCTGCTGCCTTCAAGCCTCCACTGCCAAGCAAGGCAGACGATGTAGAACCACGCAAAACACTCGCTTTGCTAGCTGTCGACACTTGTGAACCATCGACGCTGATTGTATTTTGTTGCCCAACTTCAACCATACTGATTGCAGCAACACCCAGCGGAGAGGTTTCTCTCAAATAGATGTATTTCGCTACGGTGGGAACCATCAGCTTGCCAACGAAATCCTGACCAGATTTTGCCTGTCCTGCAGCCAAAAGGTTCGCTTCCGCACCAAGGGCTGGATCGTTATCAAAAATCTCTACCCGATAGAAGTATTTACCGCTAAATTTATCATCAACGGCAACGCGCACATCTACAGCTCGAGCCGAGCTCCACATAAAATCTGTTGGAACATTAACCCCATCTGGAAACAAGGACGAAGAATCGGAGCCAGTATCAGTTTCGTTGTATAAGTCTTTTACTTTTGAGCAACTTGCCCCAAAGAGCGTAATCCCTGCTAGACCCACCAAGAAGAGATTTAAGCATTTTCTGCTATACATAATTAAATAATAATAGATCAAATAATAATAAATCGATACAAAACAGCACCATCGTTGACCGAAACAGATTTTATACGTGGCTTTACGAATAATCTAAGCTAGAACTGTTTAAGCAAATATATAACTAATTTTAGGGAGTCTACTACAAAATTCGCAGCTACAGTGTAAATTGCAAATCTTGTAGCGGTTCAACTACAAGGCTACAAAAAAACATAATATAAACTACAAAAGAGATTATAACTAACAAAAAGATGTTTACCTACTATTGCTGATTACTCTTTCGGTATTCTGTTGGCGTCACCATTGTTTCTTTCAGAAAAAAGGCGCTAAAGTTATTGACATCAGTATATCCAAGTTCCCAAGCAATCTCTTTAATACTGAGGGAGGATTCAACGATTAGCTTTTTACTAATCCGCAGTAATTCTTCCATAATAACTCCTTTCGGCGTCACCCCTAGCGTCTCCTTGGTCAGATTGGTTAATTTTTTACTTCCAACATTTAGCTTGCCCGCATAAAAAGCCACCTGCTTTTCTTTTTTTACATGCTCTTCGACCAGTTCCTGGAAACACCTCACCAGCTTTTCACCGGCACTTTGCCCCAATATCTGACCGGAGAACCTGTCTTCAGCATATATAGCCGCCAGAAGCACAATCTGCTTCACGATATTATGTGCCAAATCCCGATAAATTGCCTGATTATAATTCTGCTTGGACAGTTTCAGCTGCATGCCTACAAATTCATAGTAGGTCGCGTATTCTTTGGGCACGCTAAGTGTTCGATAGGTATATTCACTTTTGTTAAATGACTTGAAGTTTCGAAGGAAGGCCGTATCAACCTCGGTACGTGCAAAAAAACTTTCCGAAAAATAGATAATCAAAAATGGGCGCTGTTCATTTGTGTTGGCTTCAATTTGTATCCCGCGCGGAATCAAAACTAGACTATATTCCTCAATCTCAGTGATCTGTTTATTGATCTGCATGCTACAGCCGCCACTTGACACAAAAAGAACGACATAGTTCTCTTTTGCTGTTGCATCCTTAATTTCCGAAGACTCCCGTTCTACACCAATAACCCGATGAACTCCAAATTCCATAATAATTATTTACCGCATGTAATGCCTGAAAAACATTTTACGTGCTTAGGCGTGAAGCAATTTAGTAAATAAATCCCGAACACAAAAACTCGCCTCATATTGTATCAACTATGATTAAAATGATTAGGCAGCAGACCGACCCAGAAAAAGAAGCCTTTTTAAAAATAGTTTTTTTGTTTGAGATATCTGACCACCTGGCCGGCCCCAGCAGAACTGAGATGATGCGTATCAAACATATAAGAATCCCCAAAACTATCGTTGTGATGCTTCACATCTTTCAGTTTTATCTGTCTTCATTTTCAAGGCAACCTTATGGTAAGGAAGCAGGTATTCCCGTCATCAGAAGCACATTTCATACATTATTTTTCACAAATTATAATTGATAGATCAGCCTCCAAAAGCCACTAAGTGTTTTTTCTTTGCCACTAAGAGGCAATCCCACAGCCATACCGATAGCCAATTTGTTGTTAAGTCCTAACTTAATCTGGGGATGCAAAATTGTTCTTATCTCATCGGAAGAAATTTCCTGATTGACCTCAATACCGATAAAATGGTCTGTCTGTGGCACGGTATAATGAAATGAAGTGTTGAACTGCCATATCATATTCATTTTGGATGAAGCATAATGATACGCCAATTCTGGCCCTGTATAGACCAATGCATGCCAATTGTTATGCCAGTTTTTGGCAGCAATAAAGAATGGGTTAAAAGCTGTACCCCCGTCGACAAAATTAAAGATCTGCGTATATCCAACAGCTAAAGTCGTTGCATGTTTTTTGGAAACATAAAAAGAATATTGCGAAGATAAACGCAACCTTTCCAATTGATTGCTCGAAGATACATTCGCCATGCGGCTTCTTGAATACGTAAAATCCGTCTCCGCTTCCAATCCCAATCGATCTATAGGCGCAAATTCATATTCTAGGAGGTAGCCAAATTCGTCAGCCGAACGCGTTCTTTTGATATCAGCGCCGACATTAAACTCCTTCTCCCCCTTCCGCGCGCCAAGATCCCGTACAAGATCATTATATAAAGGTTCGGCATGATGTACTTTATCGGGCAGGGATTTATTTTCTTGGGCAAGGCCAGCAATTGAAGTGGCGAGGGCACATATAAATAAACATGCGCGCAAGCACCGAGATGTAAGTTTATTGTTTTCCATATCACAAACCTCGATGTGAACTATGGAAAGACTTGGGAATGTTCTTTTCCTGCTTCAGTAAAGAAATAGCAATGTATAATTCCTTAAGATATATTGATCATAAGCCCCACCAAACATACAATAATGCAGCGCAAAATGTTGGCACGATTAACCGTTAACACCGATTATCACTTACTTCCTCTTTTCCATCAGCAATCATCGCATTGACGTCGGCCATATCCCCAGCTTCCAAATGTTCAATATCTTCAGCCTGCTCTTCGGAGTAGCGATCAATAAAGAATGTACAGCCCATCGGAAAATGATCGGACCCAACAGAAGGATAAATAAACAATTTGTCAATAAATACGGTCGGACTATGAAACAGCAGGTCCAAAGGCACTCTGAAAAACCAATAATTGGCATGAAAGGTGGAAAGAATACCTCGCCCGATGCGTGCATCAATCAATTTGCTGGTTTTTTTGAACAAGAGCGAAGATTTGGCCCAGGCCACATTGTTAAAGTCTCCTGTGACAACGACTGGCATTTTATAATCGCGTACCCGCTTACCCACACTGAGCAGATCACCATCCCTTTCTTTGGAGTTTTCTTCTTCTGTCGGACTTGGTGGTGGTGGATGAACAGCAAAAAAGATAAAACGATGCCCATCGGCTGTTTCCAATTCTGCTTCAATACTCGGAATATCATCTGCGACAAAATAATGCACTTGACATTTGTTAACCTTCAGATTGGTATAAAAATGCATACCGTAGGTATTGTCCAGGGTCACCTTCTCAAAATTGGGGTAATCGCTTTCCAATATACGTAGTGCTTTTTCCCAAGCAGCATCACTTTCCATTGTCAAAAAGATATTTGGCTGTTCTTTTTGAATCAGGTCAATAAAGCGATCATAAGCCGTATTGAATTGCAACACATTACAGGAGATCACTTTGATACTATCAGATGCATCCTTGCCCTTTTCATATTTTTCGCGACGCCAAAATTTGGTGTAACGTATCAATATATAGGCGTGGTATACAATCAGCGCCAGCTGTACCCCCTGCAACCACCATATCCACGAATCTTTCCCCACGAGATAAAACCCCATTGCCAAAGCCGGCACCTGAAACACCAGCAGTTGCAGCTTCACAAATTCAGCTACCCGAAAGATCCAATGCTGGCTTTGAAAAAAAGGTAACACACTCAGTAAAATCAATATACTGGAGAATATAACATAGAAAATCAGCATATCGCTAACGCTAACATTTTAAACAAACTTAAATAAATTACACTTATTTTTCAAGAGACCATCATTTATCAAGCGCTCCTCAGCTATTAAATACCCAATTGCTCGCTCTCCATATAATCCACCCTTGTCCTGGCTAGCGCATTCGGGAAGTTCGTGTGGATATACGCTATCATCTCCTCGCGGATAAAACAACGCAGGTCAAAAGCTTGCCCCGAATTGCGGCAGCTCATCAGGCAGCGGATCTCCATGGTACGCTCTTTAAAATCCGTTACCTGAAGCACATTGACTTTACCGTCCCAAAGGGGGTGTCCGGTAAGTAAGGCTGTCAATTTCTCACGCAATAGCTGCACAGGTACGGTAAAATCTGTATAGATAAATACAGTACCCAATATTTCAGAAGTCGTACGTGTCCAATTTTGGAATGGTTTTTCGATAAAATAGGTGATGGGCAATACCAAACGGCGTTTGTCCCAGATATTGACTACTACGTAAGTGAGATTGATTTCCTCCACACGCCCCCATTCCCCTTCAACAACCAAGACGTCATCCATTCGGATAGGCTGTGTAAAAGCAATCTGAAAGCCAGCAAGTAAATTTCCCAAGGACTTCTGTGCAGCAAAACCGATGATAATACCGCCAACCCCCACGCCAGTAAGCAAGCCAGCACCGATTTTCTGCATGCTATCAAAGCTTAATAGGATAATCGCCAAAGAAATTACGATGATGAGGGTGACGACCACTTTCCGGATAAAGACGATTTGCGTTCTAATCTTTCGTTCGCGCAGGTTATTCTCCTTATTGATATCAAAACGATGATAGAGATAATCTTCAAAAACCTTAATCCCCTGTATCAGCACAACAGCAAAGAAACCGACCAATAAAAGTTCATTGGTTTTGGTCACGACGCGGAGGGTCCTTTCGTTAAATTGTGCGAAAGGCAACAAACTGTTAAAGACAATTAATGGGATAAATACACTCAACACACGGTTAAAGCGACGGATAAAGGAACGGAAAAGGGAATACGATTCCTGTTCAATGGCCTGCCTGCGCAATAAAGGAATAAATATCAGCTTAATCAAAATACCAATCAAAAATGAAAATAGAATTAATGCAATATTCCAGAGCCATGCGGGCCATTTCTGTGAAAGTTGAATTAATGTTTCGTTCATCATACTGTTCTTTCTTTGTGTTAACACTTGTCTTTATTAAAGTATAACTGCTCAGCAGGGTTAACGTTTGTTTTATTTTGAAAAAGATTGGCTAAATAAACAGCAAAGAATACGGCCATGCACTTTGCTAAGCACATGAGTGTTGATGCGCCATAATAAAAAGACATGCACAATACCAAAAATCAAGAATTCTTCAAAATAAAAATTAAAAAAAACACTATTACACAATAATATAAAGTGATAAAAACAAAAAAGCCAATATTAATAAGCATAAACGGAAAAATAAAATGAAAAAAAAGAGCAATTATATGATAAAACAAAAGAAATAGAGGTAAAAAGAAGTAAAAAATCAAATAAAAATAAATTTTTACCAAAAAAAACAAATAAAAAACAGATTAAATTTTGCAAAAACAATAATATACCCTATATTTACAACACCTTAATAGGTTTATAATTGGTTATTTAAAGGTTTTCATCTCCCCGATTGAAAACCTTTTTTTTTATTTTATATTTAACCATCAAAAAATATGTTCTTTGAACATTCTTTACAGCAAAATCCAATCAATCTCTAGCAAATCACCACAAATATGTCCAAGAATTTGATCCCCTTAACTTAAATTATCAGCATTAACAGATAAGACTATCCTCGAACAGCCTTTTGGTATGTTTTTTGAGCCCAAAGAGCCAATGACAGACAGGTGACTAACTTTATGTAGTGCATTACTTAAATATACTATGTAAGAGGTAATCTCCGTTTATTAAGAAATTTAAAAGATGCGGAACATCAAACTTTCCAAAAAAAATTAAACCAACAATATAGATAAACAATGAGCAAGAAAAAAGACAATTCTAGATGGCTGAATGTGGCCATATCCTGGGGAGCGAGTATCGTCATCATTGGGGTACTATTTAAGATTCTACATATCGGTGGCACCACAGCCAATTATATGATCGGAATCGGTTTGGCTGTAGAAGCCTTCCTATTCTTTTTAATGGGCTTTAATCCCCCTCCTGCAGAACCAGACTGGACACGTGTCTATCCTGAATTGGACGATAATTTTACTGGGGAGCTACCTCAAAGAGGAAAAACTGTGGTTGCCCAACCTGCAGGCCCATCGGCCACAGCTGCTTTGGACAAAATGTTCGCCGATGCAAATATTGAACCCGCAAGCATTGAAAATCTCGGTCGTGGCCTACGTGATTTCAGCGAAAAAGTATCCGCTATCAATAAGCTTTCAGATGTTTCACTTGCGACAGAAGAATTCACCCATAAGCTCCGAACAGCAACTTCTAAGTTTGATAACCTGAGCCTAGCGTTTGAAAAAGCTTCGCAAAACCTAGTCGCCATGTCGAATACCTCTGGCGATACGTCCAACTACCACGAACAGGTAAAAAGTTTGACAACCAACCTAAGCCAATTAAATGCGATGTATGAACGTGAGTTACGCGATTCGGCCTCACATTTACAATCGATGAACAAGTTTTATGAGAACCTAAGCTTTACTATGCAGAACTTCAACGAATCGCTGGATGATTCCAAAGCATTTAAAGATGAAGTGGGCAAGCTAGCAAAAAACCTCAATGCCTTGAATGCCATTTATGGCAACATGTTGAGCGCGATGAATCAGCCGCGTGTGTAATTAATTCTTGTATTACTTAAATCAAAAACAATGGCATTAGGAAGAGAAACTCCAAGACAAAGGATGATTGGCATCCTCTATCTGGTTCTGCTCGCCTTATTGGCGCTCAATGTACCGGATTCCATCTTGGATGCATTCAAAAATATCAATAACAGTCTCGAAACATCCAAATCGAATGTGAGCACAGCCGTTCAACAACTGTTCGCCGCGTTCGAAAACACCAAGTTAAAAGAAGAACCCGCACGTGCCAAACCGATCTACGACAAGGCAAAAAAAGCGCAGGCAATTATTGGAGAACTCAATCAATATATTGGTTCTTTAAAAGAAGAGTTCGTTAAACAAGGTGGTGGATACGATGAAGAAAAGGGCGATCTGGCCCAACGTGAAAACGAAGACATTTCACCGAATTTGATGATCAATGAGAAAAAAGGAACCGTCTTAAAAGACAAAATCAATTCAACACGTACCAAACTGTTGGCCCTACTGACACCTGAAGAACAAAAGATGGTTTCGTTCTCTTTGGAGGCTAAAGATCCGGAGAAATCTATAAACGGTAAAAAATCCTGGGAAGAAATTAATTTCGGCAGTGGTACACCTTTGACCGCAGCGATGACTATTTTAACCAAAATTCAGACCGATGCACAGAATGCAGAGTCCGACGTGGTCAAACTTATTTTAGGTAAAATGGATCAGGCCGTTGTGAACTTAGACAAATTTGCAGCAGTTGCTGTTGCCCCGACCTCCTATTTGGTCCAAGGGCAACCTTATAAAGCCGAAGTGTTTTTGACGGCATCCGATTCAAAATCTGAACCGGCCATTTCTGTTAATGGATCATCACTTCAGGTGGTAGATGGAAAAGGTGTTTATTCGGTCAATACCAGTCGGGAAGGTATCTATACCTGGACCGGTGTGATCAAAGTAAAACAAACCGATGGATCCTACAAAGAATATCGGACCCCTGTACAAACCTACCAAGTTGCACGTCCTTCAGCGGTCGTATCGCCAGACAAAATGAATGTACTTTATATCGGTGTGAACAACCCTATTTCGGTATCCGCGCCGGGTACTCCAACAGATAAAGTCCGTGTCAGTATGAGTGGTGGTAGTATTTCCAGTGCCGGTGGTGGTAAATATAATGTGAGGGTAAGTTCACCGGGTACAGCACATATTTCAGTATCCGCGGAGGTAGCACCTGGAAAAACACAGACCCTGAGTTCGACAGAATTCCGTGTGAAACGCATTCCGGATCCTATTGCCAAGTTTGCGGGTAAAACAGGCGGTTCAATGGCTACTGTGGCACTTAAAGCGCAGAATGCTCTTTTTGCAAAACTTGATAACTTTGACTTTGATGCTACCTTTAAAGTTACCAAGTTTACCATGATTATTGCCAAACCACGCGCTGACGCCATCGTGTTATCAACTTCGGGCGGGCAACTGAGTTCAAGCATGTCATCTGCATTAAATGGTATTGTACCTGGCACACGCGTCATCTTTGACAATATCGTTGCTGTGGGTCCAGATGGAACTTCCAGACAGCTCAATGCAGTTGCTTTGACTGCAAATTAATGTAAACGACCTACATCTACTTAACAAGCAACTGCCCCTGCATTCTATGCAGGGGCAGTTGTTAACAAACGTAAGCCCTGCTCTTTCTGGGAGCAGGTTTTTTTATTCAGATAAAATGCGATATAATTCTAGGTTTAGGTAATACACGTTACGGCTCACCGCACGTTTTTCGAGTATGCCTATATCGGAGAGCTGATCAAGATATTTGCGAGCCGTATTTTCGGCATAGGCCCCCTGATCCGTTAAGTGTTTAACACGTGTAAAAGGTTGCGTGAATATAGCTTCTACCAAGAGTTCGGGCCGCATTATATCTCCTTTTTGGACAATAGCATCCAATATCGCATCTTTGGCCGTAATAATATCATTGATTTTGTTATAGGTCAATATCGCGGTTTCCTCTACAGCTTTCAACATATACAAAATCCAATTTTTCCAGTTACCCCGCTGAGAAACACCAGCAAGACCATCGTAGTACGCTTCTTTATGCTCCATGATATATCGGCTCATAAATAAGATGGGGTAATCGAGCAAGCCCTTCTGTGTCAGATAATGAATATTAAATATACGTCCCGTACGGCCATTGCCATCCCTGAAGGGATGAATTGCTTCAAACTGGAAATGTCCAATGACCATTTTTAAAAGTGGATCCAAAGGATATTTTGTATCATTATTGAGAAATTCAATTAAATTATCCAGCTTTTGTTCTACCAATCCTATCCCTCTTGGGGGCGTATAATGTGCTTTTCCTGCGTTTGGTCCAGATCCCCCTTGCTTTATATAGATCTGTGCAATGGGCGTTCTTATACCGTCAGAGAACTGACTCACAATTCGATACATGCGGATAAAATAATCGCGGTCAATGATTCCCCCATTGGACAGATAATGATAACCGTCCCATAATGCTTCCCTATAATTTAAAATTTCTTTAGCAGCTCCCTGTGTCTGTTGCTGCTGAGACTCACTGAATGCTTGATACAATTCATCGTCTGTCGTAAAGATATTTTCTATCGCACTCGACGCCTTAGCCTCTTGCAAACTAATGGAATTGATTAAAATACCCTGGTTTGGTATGACAATACTTCGCCCCTGTAGACGCCCTATTGCCGCTTTAGCATTTCCCAGTTGCTCATATATTTCGACAGTCTGATAGTATTCGGGAGCTATCGGCAATTCAGGAAGCCCATTCCATGGCGCTGCTCTATCGGGGTTAATCCTATATGTCATATACGAATATACAAAAAATGAACCTTAAAAACCAATGCATTTTAAGGTGAACACTAATTTGAGCATCAAATATAATTTTACAACGATTGTTCACCTTAAAAACAATCATCTTTTAAGGTGAACTCCAATTTGAACCTTAAATATGATTTTTCAAAGACTGTTCACCTTAAAAACACTCATC
>NZ_DKSP01000223.1:61063-80383 GCF_002472745.1 Sphingobacterium sp. UBA7253
CACTCATCTTTTAAGGTGAACAATAATTTGAGCCTACTTTCTCCCCCTCCACCAGATCCAATACCCTAGCACAGCTAGTAAAACTGCCCCTATCGCAAAGATTTGAGTTGATACGACTTTATTTTCCCGCTTCACATATAAATCAGAAGCCGCTGCCGCCTCGCTGTTTACACGCTGAAGCTGCAAATTCTCTTCAGTTTGTTTTATGTTCGACTGCTCTGCGAAAAGTCTTCCGCCCTTAGCCCATAATCCGCTATCCGGCTGAAACCAAAATGGACTATCCGTACTAAAATACCAGTAGGAAGATAAACTATCCTGCTGCTTCTGATGATAGGCCAGATCCCAATGTTCATATTGATTATAATGCTGCGTGGATTTCTCTTCCAATTGCTTTTTCCCTTGGAAAACGCTGCAACTGATGATTACAGCAGTGCTTATCATGAAGAGGAAAAAAACTAGGCTTCGAGCTACCGAAATTTTGTATTTATTCATGACCATGCCCTCCTCAATCGATCCAGTTAGCGATAGCATAAATAGTAGCAAGTGGACGCCGCCGCGATTCTACCCGGTCATGGCTATTGCCTTCTACCGAAATCAACAGGGATCCCTTTATAACTTTAACTAGGCCTACATGATGGATCCGTTTTAATTGGCTGCTATAGATCGCAAATAAATCGGCTTGCCGCACATCTCCTTTCAAGAACTGCACTTTAGTATAGCAGCGCGCTTTTGGAAAGAGCGCGGGGCTCCATGCACTGCGCGGTATGGAAAGACCAGCCTGACCATAACACCAGCTGGCAAATGCGGCACACCATTCATAACCTTCATCGAGGCCTACATAGGCCAGGTATTTGGAAATCTCCGGTCCCTTATTTTCACCCCCTGTCTCCCTTACGCCAATTTCATTCGCTGCAATTTCATCAATCTGCCGTCTCAGCAGATCAGTGTTACGTACACGAACATAATCATTGTTACACCTTCCGTCTAAAACAGCATTTCCAGTAGCAGCAGAAATGCAAAGAGCAATAGAAAGAAAACCGAGAAATAAAGAATGGATTGTTGCCATGAGTTTAATTGATTAAAGTGATAATAAATATCCTGTCTATAATATTTGAAGGGTCTCCAGAGGTATTCCAGCAACCAGGTGCAGCAACAGATAAAGACCAATCCGGCCATTAGCCCAAAATAAAGCAGGGAAAGTACCCCCAGATCAAGCGCAGCTGAAGCCGGGTCGAAAAATTGTAAGATACTCCCAACATATAGGAAAATAATGACCAATAATATGCTTGCCATACCGAGCAGGTACTTGGGCTCGATCGGCAGTTTTTGTGTTAGACCATACCATGGTCCTTTCATTTCTACACTGTTCATAGTGATATAATTTAATAGTAAAAAATAGTTATACGTTGCCCGCATATTGACTCCGCGAATAGCGGTTTCGATTCCGATCGCGCAGCAAGATAAAGACATCAAGCCGGACATTTTGCATATAATCAGGCAGTTCGAGTCTTAAGCCTGAACTCGAGCGCGTAACCAGGGCCTCGTTACGGATAGCGACTCCGGCTATCGGATCATAAGCCACCAACAGCAGCTCGTCATCGTGGTTCATGGCCGTGATCTCACCACCGTCAAAGTCTAACCACAATCCATTATCATCCAGCGCCATACTCTCTACGCTTATCCCTTGCACAGAACCATCGGAGAGCAGAATGAGAGCAGGATCAATATATTGATCCGGGTATTCACCTTTGACCGCATATTTGACCGCATGCGCCATTGCCAGATTTCGGGCAGAAAGCTGTTTTGCTTTTTCCCGACGTACGTACTGTGCAAATCCCTCCTTAATAATCGATGCCAATGGCAAGAGATATTGGCTGGCCAGATAAAATTTTTGCTGCGTCATCAGCATACCTATTGTCTTCTTTTGTTTTCTTTTTTTCATCTGAAAATGTATTAATGAATAACATCCTTTTCACGATACCGAAATATACCAAGGGCAGGTATGCCCTTGGCAATTTTCTGCTTCTTAGGCGAGCATTATTTCACCGAGATAACTGCTTCTGCTGATTTTGGTCTTTGTCCGGTCGGACATAAAATACCAGATATGTACAGCATCCCCCAGCAGATGCTCAGGCACTCCAAATGTGATCACCCCATCTTGCCTTTTCGGCAAAGTTGGCGAAGTCATGAATTCATCCTTTGCCGGATGGTAACAGATCACATAAAAGAGATCGTCTCCCTGTGTTTCGTAGACATCGTTATTGCCCGTCGACCAAGCCACTGTGATCTGATCTGCATCAAAACCAGCTTCTACTGTTCCGCCCCCGCCGTAGATCCCATCGGCAATTCTGATCTTGCTATAGTCCAAGCTCAGATCAGGATAAACACCCTGAATAGCCAGATCCTGATTTAGCTGAAAAGCATAGTTGAGCGGCGTGAGGCGGTCTGCCTTTTTCTGGCCAAAACCGATTTTTAGAAAGTTATTAATCGGCAGCAGAAAACGCATCAGCGTCTTAAATCTTGCCTGCACGATGAGCTGTGCTTCCGTATACGGCTTATTGCTCTTTTTAGCGAGCCCTCTGATATAGTTGATGCTCTTCCAGCTGGCACCGATCACTGAGCCGGCCTTACCACTAAAGCCCCCATTTGCTCCGTTTACAATTGTTCCCATTTTTAAAAATTTTAAGGGTTAAAAAATAAATCGCCAAGATTTTTATACCGGTATTTTTGCTTGACAGAACAAACATAAAACATTCATTAACAGAAAAATACAATACAAAACAGATTGTCCGATGCTTGTCCGAAGGTTGCCTATCAATTGTCCGAATGCAGCCAATCGATAAGTAGAAAACCCTACAATGATCTGCTACCGGATTGCTTATGGCCTCCAGTTGGGATTGACTTATCAAATACCGATGATGAACCTATTTAAGACCTAGTTCGATAGGTAAACACAAGGTCTCAACTAGGAGTTAGCTAGGAAAATTGGCGAGAAAAGGGCATGAAAGGGATGAACCAAGCCTATGGCAGATGCGAACGAGCGCTTAAACAGCAGCGAAGCCCGGCCCGATGGCCAAGAACTTCGCTGCAATTTAATATCAGCTATTTAAATAACGTTTGAGTCGGAGCACGTCGTCAAGCTTAAAATACTTTTTGCCCCCTTTATCGCGCTGATACACCTCAATAAGGCCTAAGTTTTGATACCGCAGCAACGTACGGTCCGATACGCCTACCGTATCTTTGACAAATACCGTGTCACGAAGTTCCACCTTGTCATCATCAGCCTGAATGCTATCCAGCACTGCAGTTTTCAACTTTTGTATTTCTGTAAAAAGGATATGTAAGGCCTGCAAGAGATGCGCATCTGTCTTTGGGCTTGGGTTGTTGTACGAATTTTTTCTCATATTTTTAGTTGTCTATAATGGCAAATGGGATTATCCACCAAGTGTATTGGAATTAATAAAGCTAAAGAATTCCGGATACAGTTTTTTGTCACCTACGGGGAGCGTTTTTTTCGTTCCTTCAGTCATCAGTACCCCGCCAACGCCATAACTGTAAAAAAAATTGATATTAATAATAATGCTCTGATGGCATTGTTTAAACCACTTCACCGGCAGTCGGCCCAATACTTCCCGCATGGTACTGCTGCAGCTCAGTGTTTTACCTCCGATCATGTGAAATTTAACCTGGCCATTGGTACTTTCCACATAAACAAGTTCTTTCATACGAACCTCCGTACGTTGATAACGAACCGGCCCTTTGATCATAAAATAATAGGTATAATTTTCCAGTGAATCGTGATCAGCGAGGGGGATCAATTTAGCGAGCACTTCGTCCACCCGGCGCAATGCGGCATAGAAACGACTCTTAGACACCTCTTTGAGCAGCACATCAACGACGCCGAAATCATATCCCGGGTCTTCGTATTGGCGGTGTGCTGTATAAAGAATTGTTTTTAGATTTGAGCTGGGCAAGGTTCTTAAAAAATCAAAAGCGTTGGTCTTTCCTAGTTCGACATCAAGGATCATAAAATCCACTTTGTTGGCACGCAGAAAAATCCGGGCTTCCTGCGGATCACTAAACGTTTTGGCAATCTGCACATAGCCGATCTCTTCGACCATTTCAAGCAGATGGTCTATATGCGGCTTTTGGTCATCGATGATGATTCCTATCCATATTCTATTCATATTTTCCGTCATTTTTTGTTCCTTAAATTATTTGTAGCGCTGCACACATAACGTGAGTTCATAATGCTCAGCGTCCTGCTTTTCTTCCATCGAAAAGTCCGTTCCAAAGAGGTATTCCATGCGTGTTCGTACATTTCGAAGCCCCACATCGTGACTTGGCATCATCTGAGGGCCGCTTCGTTTTTTATTTTGAACCATAATCCGATAACCGGCATTACCGACAAGAATGTCGATTTTGGCCGGGTGATCTTTATCCCAAAGGTCCGCATGCTTGAATAAGTTACCAGCGAGCGTCTGCAATAGTGTAGGTGCAGTACTAAATCGCATCAGGTTACCCGAGCAGCAAACATTTATATAAAAAGGATTCGGTTCGACTTCCTCCTGGATGGACAAGTACTGCTCCAGTGCTTTCACTTCATCTGCTAATAATATATGGGTTGCCCCTTCCACCTGATGGGCCTCCATGTAGAATTTCATTAAGCGATAAATTTCCTCAAGCTGCATGCCCAATTTACGATCATAGGGATCCACCTTATTTTTTAAATGGCTAAAAATATTCGCCATCATATGCGGATGCACCTGTGCAGATAAGGTTGTATACTGAAAAGATTTCATGCTAGATTCTGCATTCAGGCGTGCTTTCACTGCCTCAAGTTTATCACTTGATTCGCGAAGCTTACTCTTATAGTAATAATAGCCCACCGCCATCACCGTATAATTACTATGCATGACGAGAAAGGTCTGAGAATACTTCGTCCAACTAAAGGCATGATGAACGACAACGTACTTGTTATTTATAATCTCCAGTCCAAATTTTCCATACAATTCGTAGTACACGAATATTCCGGAGAGTAAATAAAAGCCTATCATCAACACGATAGTTCCCAGTATATGACCCCGATCGTAAACATACTTCAAAATCAGATATATCGCATAGAAGATGATCGCGCAGTAAAACACGGTGATGAAGGAAGCTCCCAGATTCAGTCTGGAATTGCCTAGTGCATTTACAACAAAAAAATAAAAACTATATCCTATCCAGAAACAGCAGTGCGACAGCCACTTTCTTTTAAAGAACCTATTCATATTATTGGTTTATATTGATAACCTAAAGATAATTACAACATTATGTTTAGACAAGTATTCCAATCGATTTCTTATAAAATCGTTACAGGAAGAGGATAACTCAGGTAAGTAAACTTGTCGAGCAGCAGCTGTTTCTCTTTCATGCTAAATGAAATTATACGATTAGTTGCCGACCAGGTTGCTTCATCTGAGCTTGGAGACATGCTTTTGTGTAGGTAAAACCAAGCTTCCCAGGCCTCCGGATATTCCAACAGGATCTCTTCGAAATCCCCATAAATGATGCGGCTAAAATAGTCCGTAAACTGCCTGGCGCTCGGAAACCAGTTTTTATACCAATGACTCAATGTGCAAATAACAATGGGCTCATTTTCTGCCGCTATTTTGGCAATTAGAACTGTTATATTTTTTTGAAGCAAAAAAGCCATATGTAGAATCCCATGCTTTATCTTAATGCTGCCATTTAGAAAAGGGATTTCGCTTAATTTTTGCGCCTGGAAATCTTTTGCGGCACTTACCCCTCCATCGAGGTAGCAGAATATATGATAGCCAAGATTCATCTGCTGCCGCAACTTAAAGAAAAGATAAGGATCATCGGCGTCTAGAAATACAACTTGTTTTTGCCAACGGTCACCGAGCAAAGCGGCATAATGCTGTGACTGCTGCAACATAACCTCTTTAGCCACAGGAATACAAAGTTTATAGCCGCGCTGAACCAGTAAAGCTGGAACAGCGCGATAGTAACCAAAATGAAAGCTAAGGATAACTTGTGGTCGCTCTGGCGGCGAGAGCCAAAAGATGTTGTAATCGAACTGAAATTTAGCAGGGTCCATTTCTGCCTGCCGACTTGAGAAATTAATCGTTTCACGGTGTAGATTTTGCTGGATATCGAGCTGATGGATACCCAAAAGATGTTGCACATTGGCCGAGAAAAAAACAAAGTCCCGCCAATCCTTTTCGGTGTAGGCCTGCATGGCGGCTTTCCAAGTAAATTGCATATAAAAATACGTTAGGGTTAACATTGGGAATATGCCATGCCTAAGGATAAGGCACAGCATACTCAATTATCTTGATACTCTTAAGGGAAAACGATATTGCATTTCCCTCCATCATCCTCTTCATCAATACCTAACATCAGGTCAGTGATAGTCAGAGGATGTGGATTGTATAGTCCAAATTGGGCTAATAATGTTGTTATTTCCACGCTGTTTCTCGTAAAAAATAAAACCATAGGCTGTTCTCGCAACAGCATTACGGCTTCAGGCACTGAAGACTGTGGATCGATCGGGAGTAAAAATTCAACTAATAATTGGAGAGCCAAAAGACATTGCCTTCATCTACCTTTTGGTTCCTAAACTTTCCATTTTGTCGATAATTTGGGGGGCAAAAGAGGTTTTTCTAGAGTCAAAAGGTATTATAAGGGTAGTTTCGTCAATGATTTTCAATCATCGTAACTTTGTTAGTGCAACATATATTATTGTCAGTTAGCCAGATAAACCAAAAAACTTTATTATGTCAATTAAGCATAACACCAAGGCGGGATTCAAACTATTATTTGATTTTTGGGGAAAATATCACACAATAGATCATTTTCACTATCAGTGGGCAAAGGACAACCTCAAAGTCAAGATCGTCAAACGAGGCGAGCAACTCAGTCCAGCTGACCGTCCTTCGGAGATGACCTATTTTGTCGCGAAAGGCCTCCTGGCGCGGGTGGAAGAAAATACTGAAACCGGCAAACGCAGAATCATGAGCCTGGCTATTCCAAACATGGCTTTGATGACGACTAATCACCTCTATACACATCATCTACACAGCGGGCATATAGTGGCACTCCGTTCGGGAATTATTATTGTGATCCCGCATTCGGTACTTCGGCAGTTTCAGGAACAGGAAAAATCCATCGATACATTGATTGACGTATTGGGCAATAAAAAGAAGAGGCAACTGGTTTTGCTAAGGCAGGCCACATTGGGCTATTCTCCTTTTGAGCGTTACCTTAACTTTACCCGGCTGTTGCCCGAAATTAAAGCTGCTACCACACAGGTTGAGCAGGCTGATCTACTGGGCATCTCCCGCCACACGGTGCAGCAGGCTCAGTATTTTCTGCTCACGGGCAAATATGCCCAAAAATAGCTCCTATGGTACAGGCCTATATCAGACTTATTTTGCATGCAACTTTGTATAAGGAGCTAGCGAAAGTGCTGGCTTTAATAAACATTTTATAAACTAAACTTTAAGCTTATGCTTACAAAAAGAAACAGCTGGCTACGTGCCGGCACATTAGCCGTATTAGGATTGGGCCTTGCATACGGTACCCAAAGTTTCACCGAAAAGAAAGAAGTGAAAATTGAGCGGAAAGCGGATTTTGTTGAATGGAAGTACGAAGGTACGTCCAACAATCTATCTCAGGCTCTTGATGCCGACAATTATTCTCCAGCCGGATCGACTTCTTGTGGGGGTACCCCACAGACAATCTGTCGCATTTCAGCGCCAGAAGACCTCTCAAATCCCGGGCACCCCGATATGAGTGCAGCCGTGGGATCGTCAACAGTAGGAGCAGATATTCAGAGCTCAGTATCTAATCCTACACCTACTATTAACAATACCGTGAAAAGTCTACGTTCATTTTAGGCTTCTTCCTGCTCAGATTAACAAGGGGATACTCCAGTGGAGTTCCCCTTGTCTGCTAACGTATATTTTGCTCCATACCAGTTTGCCTGATCACTTCATCAGGTATTAGGTAGTAATAACGGCTATCATTTGGTGGTAGTTTTGCGATGATATTTCCAGCGTCGTCCTTCCTTTGCAAAACAATTTCCCGCCCCTGCTCACGATTCAAACGTTTTATATCGCTCCATCTTAGCCCACGAAAAATCAATTCCTTACGCCGTTCGTTTAAGATTTGTCCAATAGCCGCCTCCTTATCAGAAAATGTAACCGGACTATAGGTTCCCAACTTCCATTTATAGGTTAACAGGTTATTTAGTTGTTCCGCTGCTTTATTCAGATTTCCTTTTCGCGCAGCACATTCTGCGGAGATCAGCAACACTTCGTCCGTTGTCAGTCCAAAGAATAAAGTTGAAAATGTACCCGGATAGTTCCCTTTCAAGCCAATGTGCCCATTTCCTTTGTCATAGAAATAAGCACTTTTCCGAAGATCATTATCGGCATATTGTTCATACAGTTCGCGATTTACATTAGCACTGTTCTGTAAAAGCAGATTTCCTGTTACACCATAAACCGCATAGATAATCTCATCATGATTGATTGGAAAAGGACTCATACTTATCAGATTAAGGGTATTCAGATCTGTTACTTTACGATAAAGTTTTAGCGCTTCATCAGCGTATTTTTCAGCCAGCTCATATTGATTGAACGACAGATAAATGCGGGACAAAAGTGCATAAGCTGCAGCTTTTGTCGGTTTTACCTTTGATACAGCGGTTTCAGGGAGAAGATCTAGCGCTTCGTTGAGATCCTTTAATATGGCGGTAACATTTTCATCAACCGTACCACGTTGTGAGACTACGCTGTAATCTGAGGTGAGGCGAATTGGTATTCCCGGTTTTGCATCTGCCCCGACCTGACCGATTTCCGTGTACACCTGTGCTTCACAGTAATGAACAAGTGCCCTAGTAAACAGCGCTTCGCCCCGCATTGTCTTCATCTCTGATTCTGCACCCGTTTTTATTCGATCGATCGCCTCTAAGGCTACATTTACCGTCATCACTGCCCGATAACCATTGTACCAATCTCCTGATAGATCAATTGCAGGGTAGTTCTTCTTCCATAGGTACATTCCCTGATCGGTTTCATTCATATTTCTAAGGGTATTATCATCGAGGTAATAGTCGTCGGTGCCATTCTCCAATAACGAAGATGCGAACACATTCAGATTACTGACATCATTTAGCAAGCCTCTGATATCCTCCATTGTTTCGGGTACTGCAATCGATGCGTCCGGTTTTAGATCAAGATACTTCTTACAGGACACTAACGTGAAGAAGGTGCAGCCTATAATTAATAAAATACAGTTTTTCATTATTTAATATTTTACGTTGATATTTAAACCATAAGTACGTACAGCAGGAATACCATAGCTATCCGGATCAAGCCCATATTTGTTCTTCCTCCAGATAATCCCCACATTGTTTACATAACCATTCACAGCTATTGCTATCGGTTTATGTGCTGTCTTGGTAGCAAACGAATAACCCAGGCGAATATCCGAGATCCGTATATGGTCACCTTTTAGCACATTCACCGATGAACTGGCATAAAAATCATCCCTACTGGCGTTAGCTGGATAAATCATTGAGGGTACCGAAGTCCTGGCCTCGTCGCCAGGCTGCTGCCATCTATCTGCAAAGTCTGCATTTCCTTTCCAGGATTTAAAGAGCGCAGCGTAATTGATTGTTTCCTTTTGGAAGAAGTAACCAAATTTATACACTAGATTGAATGAAGCTTGAAATCCCTTCCATTGGATACTTGGCCTCAGGCTTCCCTGATACGTTGGCAGGCCTCTACCATGATAGTTTAGGTTCTGGACAGAATCATACAGCATGCCCGAATAATCCTTACTGACTTCACCGCGATACCAGCCAAGGGGATCTCCCGTATTGGGATCAAGCCCTTTAAATGGAAATGAAAAGACAGGGTAGAGTCCTCTTCCCTCATATGGCATTAATGCCCTTCCAGCAGCAGAAGCATAAAACAACGCGTTGGATACTGTACCCTTATATTTTGTCACCTTATCCGTGTTGTAAGCAAACAGCGCCTCAACGCCTACCTTGAGCGATTTATTCAATGCCTGTCGATAGCTGATATTGAAATCGAATCCCCTACCCTTTAATTCTCCAACATTACGTCGCATATTATAGAGCCCCAATGTCGGGTCAATTTTCTCTGTCGCCAATAGATCAGTAGACTTTTTAAGATAATAGTCAAAACTCCCTGACAGCCTATTATTCAGAAAAGCAAAATCTAGGGCAAAGTTATTCATCTGTACATCTTCCCATTTCAGGTTGGGATTTGGAAGCTCCCCCACGCTGGCCTTCCGCTCTGTCTCCAGGTCATTTCTCGGATTGTCATAATAGATAATCGGCAATGTGGTTGATACCCCGCCTAAGTTACCCGAATGCCCAACCGTGGTTCTAAATTTCAACAGATCTATCCAGTTCAGCTTATCCATAAACTTCTCATTTGTCACAACCCAAGCGAGACCTGCAGACCAGAGCGGGTTCCACCTATCATTAGTTTTTACGCCAAATAAATTCGATGCATCGCGGCGAGCAGAAAAATTGGCGATATACCTATTTTTATAGGTCACCGCAGCATTTCCAAATAAGGATACAAAACGATTGCTGGTCCGTCCAAATCCATTATAAAATGGGATGCGTGAATTTCCAGAAAGATTACTATAGATAGGGTAGGTGTTAATGGGATCAACGTTGATGCTGGTCATTGTATTTTCATCGTAACCATAGGCTGTATTCAATCTGGTATCCGTACTTGCGTGACTAATTTCTGCACCGGCAAACAGGTTAAACTTCCAATCTTCCTGTAAGCTGAAATCCGAGCTCGCCTGAAACCGTGCTTTGTGTGACAGCATCCGGCTGGTATTATTTTGCATAATATCTCCCAATGGTACAATCCGGTTAATGACACCATTTTCCACCTGACTGAACCGATTAATTAGATCACGCGTGTAAAATGAATTCACACCATTGCGCTTTTCTGTATCGACAGACTGGTTCTCATAATTGTACAGACCACTAAGACTCAAAAACGGAAACGGTTTGTAGGTTAATGTTCCATTTAGTACAATATCCTTTGTATTACTATTTGACTGACTTTCCTTATAGTCTTCCAGAGGCTTATACGTCCAGTCGAGCAACTGCGTTTCAGGGATATTCTGTACAAAAGAGAGGTTATAGTTGTACGGAATTGCCAGCGAGCTTCCATCGTCACTTTTTAATTGTGCATACGGATACAGCGCAGCCTTACCTCCTAGCGGATTGATCGGGAAAGAAGGAAAAGTAGGACTTGAAGTCGACTTTTGGTTGGACCAGGCCATGCCCACCTGCAATTGCAGCTTATCCGAAAAATCGTATCGATTAGAAGTCTGCAATGTTAGACGCTGGTTATTATTCGCCAGCTGCTGTTCGCTATTACGATCATATCCAAGGGCAATACGATTCGTAAATTTATTCCTTGCCAAATCATTAGATAGATGGTACTGCTGCCGTATCGGATTGCGGTATAGGTTGTCCATTAACTCTCTCCTATAGTCGTGGTTTCTGAACGAGTTGATCTGCCGGTCTGCCTCTTCCATGGAGATCAATCCCTTGGATTGTTGATAGAGCAGCTGCACCACCGGCGAGAATACAAGAAGTCTGCTATTGACGCTATTCAATGATGCCTTGTAAAAGCCTTTGTCAAACAATATACGCTCGACATCGATAAAATCCGTTGAAGAAATATTCCGCAGGTAAAACAGATCCTGTTTTTCGCCGAAAGTCAGATTGTGGGTAAACTCCATTTTATTGTACCCTTTGCTATTCTTTTTCAGATTAATCACAATTACGCCATTTCCTGCACGCGCACCCCAGATAGACGCAGCTGAGGCATCTTTTAATAGGGTTACAGACTCCACATCATTGGGATTGATATTGGCAATATCTCCCGAATAAGGAAAATTATCAACAATAATCAGTGGTTGCATCAGGTTGTCAGAGAACGTGTTAATACCACGAATATTAATGACCGATTTACCCGTACGATTGTCAAACTGCAGCCCAGGCGCTAAATATTCCAATTTCTGCAGAATATTGTTGGATATCCGTGTTGTTAGTTTTGTACTGTCGATCTGTGAAAAGCTTGCTGTAGATCGCTCCTTAGCGAAAGACTGATACCCGGTGTTAACTTCTACAACATCCAATAGCTGTTCTTTTTTTTCCAGGACTACCTCAAGCTTATCGGCATAATCGTTCCATAATAAGCGCTGCGTTTCAAAGCCCAGCATCGACACCGCAACGTCCAAAGGCTTAGGTACATTGGCTATTACAAAGACTCCATTTTGATCAGTCTTAAAACTTTGCCCTGTCTTCTCCAACCGAATATTAACATTGGCGATGGGTTTACCATGTTGGTCCATCACCTTACCACTATATCTACCCTGGGCAGATACTGTTAGGCTATAGCAAAGTATAACCAGCAGACTAATTAGGCATCTCATATTTCAGACTATAATCGATAAAGGCCTTAACTTTTTGTTCGTCTACAAACTCTGCGCTTGTGATAGCTGATATCCGGCCAATTGGTGTAATCCAGACATAATAGGGCACGCCTCTATGGGGAAACAAGGCATTCAAATACCGATCGCTATATACTGTCGGGAGTATATTATCGCGGAGAAAATCATTTCGCATACGATGAATCTGATCATTATCTTCGTTGTTGACAAGTAACACATTAAAATCTCGCTGAAACTTCAATTGCAAAACATGGAGTTTTGGGAATTTGGTGATGCAGGAGGCACATGAGGTACTCCAAAAATCAAGGATCAATGGCTTGCCTCTGAACTGCTCCATGGGTACTACGGCGGTCTTACCGTTGCTATAAACTTCCAACTGCTGATTCCAGAAATCTTCAGGGACATAATAGTCTACCCCAATTGGAGTGATAGGAGAAAGCCCATCCGCTCCGCTGTCCTTGCGAGGCGTCTGGGCCGATAAACTAAACATAGAAACCAAACACAGCAGTATCGCTCGTGCTCGTTTGCTCTTAAAAGCCTTGTACAAATTATATAGTATTGTTTTCATCATCTTAAGGTTTTGGTGGGTTAATGGATTGAAAAAAATCGTTGATTTGTTTGGTCAGCTGAAGTTCTTTCATATTGGCTTCCAGAGTTGAAAGTTTTATTTGACCTGTATCAATCTGATTGGTATGCGTTAGGAAATACGCCATCAGAGCACGTAGAATATCGGCCAAAAACAGCGTTTGCTGTACAGCCTCTAATTTGCTTTCGGTAACTTCGCCGAGGGTTTTGCATTTGAGGTCCAATGCATAGAGATACTCGCGTATCGTGACTAGCGGATAATTATCCCAAAAGTTTTCGATACATTTCAATGGATCGTAACTGTCTTCATGAATCTCGTAGAATGGCGTGTCGAGATGCAGGAGATCTTCATAAATGGCTTTCATGTGTTTAGTTTTTGGCTGTGACCTTAGCGCATAGCTCTCCCTGTCTGACCGAAATCAGCTTTTTTTGCGGGAGCCTGAGCTTGCTTAGGTCAGGTAAACAATAAATTAATTGGGGAGCTAGATCGCATTTGAGTGGTTATCACAAAGGTTATCATATTGGCGTGATGCAATCCATAGCAGTGTAGGGTCAAATCATGTTTGACTTAGCTACCCGAGCTACTCGGGAGCGGTAATAAGATTTTTTGTTGTCTGTTTTTTGTGACTCATATCAGCTTTAAGTATAAAAGCTTTAGAGAAGATCTTATTTGCAGGCTCCCTCCGTGCGCCCAACACCCCCTAGGAGAGGTAGGAACCAAAATTCCCAAGCACGCAACACGGAGAGAGCCTACATCTGTATTTCAAATATACAAAATGCAGGCGTCTTCTCACTGTCACTTCGCGTGCTTAAAGATTTCCTAGGTCTGTTGAGCGAAGCTTTTTCAGTTCAAAAACAAAGTATAGGTGATATTATCATATCACTTCTCAAATATAGCTAATACTAAAATAAAAACCAATTATTTGTGGAGTTTTTTTTAGCTATCACCTGTAAATTAATATATGAATGAAAGCTCATATATTTTAATTGGAAATAAGCTAAAATGGACTAGAGAATCGCTCCTATTAACCGCAAAAGAAGTATGCCAATTATCATCAATTCCAGTAACAACTCTGCGTAGAGTTGAAAATGGCGATAAAAAATCCATCGAAAAATGGATTAATGAACTATGTTACTTATATCAGATAAATAGGACTAAAATTTTTAGCTCACAATATAATATTCCAAATTGGAAAATTTTAAGAAGAAATGTGCTTGCAGTACATAGGGGCAACATTTTATATCTAAAATATATTAATAAAAGGCCATTTCCTAGAAAAGCCATTGAGTTCCGAATGATGCAGACGTCTTTTATTAACAGTTATAAAAACACTAGTGAGATAAGAGCCTTTTTACAAAAAACATACAATTGGACATTCAGCTATGAAGCAATTGTAATGGCATTAGACAGCCTTGCAGAAGAAAATTTGATTGAAATAGAAAATGTAAAGGTAAATCCAAGGTCCTACAGAAAAACAAGAAAAAAGAGTAACAATATCCTGTCAGAATTATCACTACTCACCATAAAGTTAGAGGAATTAACTGATTCAGAACTAAACCACTCAGTAACCCCAGCTTATGACAGAATGGCCGCAATGTTGCTAATCCTCAATAATGAAGTCATTTCAAGAGGAAATCTATACGAAAAAATAAATTACACAAATGCGTATAAAAATCATCAAAGATCTCTCAAAGTTTTAGAAAATCTAAAACTTGTTGAACAAACAGAAGAAAAGCCCAACAGTAGCAAACAAAAATACCGAATCACGAGCAAGGGAAGAGAATTATTAAATTCCAACGGCATTTAAAGTGATTTAGCCAATCCTCTTGACTCAATCAGGAGGATTTATTTTTTATCCTCCAAGGAGCCTCATCTTTCCAATTCTGAGGAAATCCTAAGTTTCTTACATTGATCGAATGTAAGTCAATAAGAGTTTCAAACTTATCAATAAAAGAGTTATTGGTGTTAAAAGTCAGCAACAGATGATGTATAGCGATTATGGCGCCATAAATATTACTATTGGAAGCTTCAGGAATAGCTCCTTCTATCTTATGGTCTTTACGAGATGGAAAAATCAATTTGTTTGCAGTAAATTTTCTATTCCACAATCTCGAATGATGAGCACAAACATTACGCACATCATTTAGAAAAAGGAGCCAATTAACAAGGGTTTTCCCTGAGGGTAGTTTAAATGCAGTAGCTATCGAATTTTTCGTATTATCATTCTTTAGACAGGTATATAATTTAATTAACTTACCAAATGACAATGTTTCAAAATACATATTTTCGGGAGGGTAAGTTTCATCTGTATATTTGAGCTTAAAAGCTTTCAAAAACTGTTCTTTGGGCTTCCCAAAATCTATAATTACTGAATCCAAAACATAGGCACGATAGTTTAAAACCTCATTTTCATTATCCCTCAAATCTCTTTTATCAAGAAAATTCAGCGGATCTACGGACCAATAAAAACCTTTGAGTTCAGAATATGCATTAAGTATACGCGTTCTTAAACACACTTCTACCCGTTCCAAATACTCTAAGAATACACATCGCAGCTTTTTGTCGAAGGTATATAAGTTTATAATATCACTAAATGTAGTTCCTTCGTAAAAAATCGATGCATTTCCTTTATCTTGGAGATGGAACATATAGCCACTTAACCGATAATAACTAACGCTTTCCAAATACCTCTTTGCTCTATCAGTATCATCAATAGTTAATCCACGATCTATTAATATCTCTAAATGCTCGTCGATGGAACAAGCTTTCTTGGTGTATTTCATAAAATTAGGCAAAAAAAAACCTCGCAAGATGCGCTTGAGACAGAGGCGTGCGAGGGTATAACGAAACAAATATACGAACAAAAGAATATATTTAAAAATATAATAAAAATAATTTTGAAGAGCATACTGATGAGTTAAAAGTAATTTCGGAAAAGATACTCCAACGTGATGACGAAATCATCCAGCTTCAGAAAAAGCTTATCCAGCTATATGAGCAATTTCACAAGCACGATAACGCTTAAGATATCCACCATAAGATTTATTGAAATATATCAACATACAGCTCAAATAGCCTCATTTCGATTTGATGTTTATATAAAAAAACCACTCCCTTCCGGAAATGGCTCAAAATAAATATCTATAAACTTTAAAAGTATTTGATTACAGCTTTTCGATTTCTTCGATAGAAAGACCGGTTCCTTTAGCAATATCAGCAATAGGTAAACCCATTTTCTTAAACTCTAGTGCAATGGCAATAGCTTCTTCACGCTTACCTTTTTCAATACCAGTCTTAAGACCTTTTTCAATACCAGTCTTAAGACCTTTTTCAATGCCTTTCTGAATTCCTTTTTTTTCAGCTTTATCTAATAAATATTCTTGAGTGCCCATTGTATCGCTCCTTCCTATTTTTGATTTAATTTCTTGCTCAAATATACTTAAAACTTCCTCATTATCAAAACTTACGTAGTAAGTAAGGAAATCATATAGCCCCTGTCGGGTATCCTTATCCATCTTCCTTTTCATCATCTCATTATACAGATCATGTTTTATTTCTTTCAGTCCATCATCGGTCACTTTCTTGTTTACTACAGCCAAAAGTGCAGTAAGGACAATCACTGAAAATGGATTCTCATTTGCTCGTAATTCCGATTCTTCCTGATCGAGGATCTTATAGCTATTAAAATCGTAGCGTAATGAAGTTCCCATAAACTCCTGGCTATATACCACTGGTCGATAGCCTTTGTTTTCATCTGCCAAAATTGCAATAGCTGTAATTGGAACTTTGTAACGATCCCATATTCTATAAAAATAGCGAAACATGCGCTCGGCCAAATCTCCCCTGCCTTTATTGCTCTGAATCTCTACATGGCAGAGTACGAACTGTTCGCGGCCATCCTTTAAAAATACCTTCACAAGCTTGTCTACATAACGGACTCCCCTGCCGTTGCTTTCCGGAGGAAATAAACTCTCAAACTCTTTATCGAGATAATCAAAGGGTCTGCTCAGATCAAAAACGGCATCCGCATCCGGAAAGATAAATCGTAAAAAATGCGAGAACGTTTGTTCTAAGATAGATTTCCACAGGGGATCATCTACACGCCTTCTTCTTGGACTCATAATTATTGATCAAATGGTTAATTGCATAAAGGTAAGAAACAGTTAAACAAAATACTAACTTATTTAGTATTTTGTTTTGAAAAACTATTCAACTCAATGATGACTCAGTGATATTTTTTTGTATATTAACATTAAACTAATTTTCAATGGACAAACTAGGAAAAGCAATTAGATTACTGAGACATCAAAAAGGCTGGCACCAAGGTGATGTTGCAAAGCGATTAGAAATATCAATTCCTGCACTTTCTAAAATTGAAACCGGTGTTACAGATCTAAATATCTCTCGATTAAACCAAATCGCAAAGGTATTTAATTTGACTCCCGTACAGCTATTATCTTATTCTGAAACAGAAGAAATTAAAGAGCATGCTGATGAGTTAAAAGTAATTTCGGAAAAGATACTCCGCCGTGATGGCGAAATCATTCAGCTTCAGAAAAAGCTTATCCAGCTATACGAGCAATTGTACAAGAAGGATAACGCTTAAAATATCCACCATTTCGATTTGATGTTTATATTAAAAAAGCCACCACCTTTTCGGAAATGGCATTCCCGCTTGCCTATTTCTATGTTTTAATTATACACTTTTCTCTAAAGACGTTTATATTAAGGATGAGCGTTGCGCGACAAAAATAAATAATCCTGAACATAATAACTTTCAGTTATTATAACTATCTTTAAAATTATACAAAGTTTAAAAATCATACGGCTTGTTTACTCAAATCGCAAAAAACATGCAATTTAAAACACCTCTCCGCCCTCTGCTTTTTGTCTGCGCCATCGGCCTGTTGTTTAGTTCTTGTCAAAAGGACGGCCCTTCTGAGCAGAAGGATCTTATCGATATTGAAACGAGAGATGCTGCATGGACGAAACTGAGTATCCCGGGACAGCTCAGAGGTACATCGGCTATTTACGGTAATATTGACGATACTTTGGTCGTGGCCACCATGTACAAGATTTATATGACTACGGATAAAGGAGCTTCATGGCAAATGGTCAACGATGCCGGACTTGGCATACCAAGCTTCAGTATGTATCAGGGAGAATTGATGGCTTTAAGTAATTTCCAGGACCATTCGACAAGTCCATTTTTATTCTCGTTGGATCATGGCAAAAGTTGGAGCACAAAGGGCAAATATGGCTATGAAGTCTATGATAAAGTACGGGTCAATCGAAAAGAAACAAAGATCAGTGAAACTGAATCCTACAAAATCAGCCCACAGCCCAATGAAATCATCGACAAAGAATACGGCCGCCCGTTAATGCAGCCAGATAAACTAGTAAGAGTCACTGATAAAGGCGAACAGAAGCTCGATTTTCCTTTCCGTCGACAACTGAATTATATTTACCACGACAAGAAAAACCGACTTTACATTGGTGCTGAAGGTACACGTTTTGAGTGGGCTGTTAAAGGCAATGAACGTACTTATCCAACTTCTACCGATACAGCGATCATTTACATCAGCAAACTCCCTATAAGCGCAAAATAACGAAACAGCTCCTAATTATTCGAAAAAACAAGTTAATGATCGTTCCCTTACCCAGCTTACTGGAGAGATTAACATTACCGTCCGAACGTTCCATCAACTCTTTGACTAGGGAGAACCTATTTCCGGCCCCTGTGCTTCAAGAGCTTTGCCTGCGCGCTCATGGACTTTAAATATGACATCCAGATCTTTATGTGGAATGCCGATCCCACGATCTTCCAAATAGTGTACAATTTCTTTGCTTGTCTTTTCCCCCTACATTGCAAGATAAACCTGCTCGGTATCTTTGGCATATTTCACAGCGCTAAAAATCATATTAACAAAAGCATCTTTATGCGTCTTTATTCAACAGATTACACATTTCAGCATAAAAAAATGGAAAAATATTTTAAACACTGCATTTTTATGCTATATTTGATATAAAACATATACAAACCGATTTCTAACCGCTATAAATTTTTATGAAATAGCACAATATTTATGTTGCCCAAGCACCAGGTGTATTGGCAAAACCTAAGTTAAACGAAACTAATCAAACACAATTTTATTATGAAAAGAAGTATGCTCATACTAGTGAGTTTACTGAGTACGTATGGTGTC
>NZ_DKSP01000223.1:80416-105253 GCF_002472745.1 Sphingobacterium sp. UBA7253
GTATGGTGTCGCCCTGGCCCAAAAAATCGTTACCGGTAAAGTCACTACGACAGATGGGTCGGCATTAAGCGGTGTAACAGTTCTCGAAAAAGGCAAAAACACGCAGTCCATCACCACCAACAGTGGAATGTACAAGATCACCGTACAAGAAAACGCCACCTTAATTTTTAGACATGTCGGTTATAACCAAATCGAAAAAGCGCTCATGGGGCAGTCGGTAATCAACATCAGCCTATCCGAAAACAGTTCGTCCCTCGACGAAGTGGTAGTCACCGCTTTCGGAGTCAAACGTGATCGAAAAACCCTCGGATACTCCACACCTATCGTTGCCGGATCAGATGTATCCGAAACCCAACGCGAATCGTTTTTCCAAGGTCTCCAAGGCCGTGTACCGGGCCTATCTGTCAATAGTACCAGTGGTATGCCAGGTGCATCGGCACAAATCGTACTGCGCGGCTTTGCCTCCATCTCTGGCGACAACAATGCCCTTATCGTTGTCGATGGCGTACCCATCAACAACTCCACACTGAATGAAAATGACCTGGCTAGCAATGGAGCAAATCGAGATCTCGATTACTCCAATCGGGCAATGGATATCAATCCAGACGATATCGAAACCTATACCATCCTGAAAGGCCCCGAGGCGACAGCCCAATTCGGCAGCCAAGGTGCAGGCGGAGCCATTCTCATAACAACCAAGAAAGGAAAAGCCGGTAAATTTACCGTCAACTATTCGCTTTCAGGACGCGTTGAAACGGTCAATAAATACCCCGAGCGGCAATATGTTTATGCACAGGGAACCAATGGTGTATACGCCGCTAATTCGGTCTATTCAATGGGACCAAAATATGCAGAAGGAGTCACGCTCTACAAAGACAATGTCAACAACTTCTTCCGCACCGGATATAATCAAAAGCATAATCTTTCTTTCGAAGGCGGATCAGAAAAAGTGACTTACCGCTGGTCCAATGAATACAGCAACAATACTGGTATCGTCCCCAATACCAGCTATAAGCGCTTTTCGACCCGCCTCAATGGAACAGCAAAATTCAACGACAAACTCGAATTTAACACCTCTTTCAACTATATCAATTCACAAAACGATAAAGTCCGTAAAGGCAATACAGGCTACCTGATTACCCTGATGCGCTTCAACCCGCTGTTTGATGTGAGGGACTGGATCGATGAAAAAGGGAATCGTGTACTCCACAGCACCGATATTTACAATGAGCTGGATAATCCCTTTTGGGATGTATACCGCAACACCGCCAATGATGATGTAAACCGCCTCCTTGCCACTTCCAACATTACCTATCGCGCTACAAACTGGCTAAGCCTCAACGGGATCATCGGCATCGACTTTGCCAACACACGGGGGCAAAGCGTTTACCATCCTCAATCCTACTCCGGATCAGGGTCTTCGACCAATGTACGCAATGGCTCCATGAATGAGTATCAAGTCAATGCACGCGTGCTCTCGGGATCATTTATGGCAACGGCAAACACAAAAATCGGGCGCGACATTAGTTTTAGGGCAAACTTGGGAACAGAATTTAAAGACTACAATACCCTTACTAACTCCCAATATGGCGAGGACTTTTACGATCCCAACTTTTACAGCATCAACAACACCTTTCCGAGCACGCGCCTGGCGCGATCTGTTGCCAATAACTTTCGTACAGTCGGATTTTTGGCACAGGCTGGATTTGGATATCTTGACAACCTGCTGTATCTAAATTTAACCGGACGACTGGATGCAGCCTCCCGAATGATGCCCAATAATCCGTATTTTGGCTATCCATCGGCTTCGTTGGCCTTCAATTTTTCAGACTTGTCTTTCTTCAAAAATAAAGTGCAATGGCTCAGCGACGGAAAATACCGCATCTCTGTGGGAACAACGGGAAAAGCGCCCTTTAAAAGCTATTACACGTTATCTAATCTCGAGCCCAAGCTATCCACAGGTGGTGGATTTGCCTATGGTGTGAATGGCGGAAATCCCGATCTGAAAGCCGAAAAAACCCGCGATTTTGAAACAGGACTCGAATTTGGCTTTTTTAAGCGCCGCCTTACATTTGATTTCAGCTATTTTAACCGTTTAAGCACCGGGCAGATCATTCTACCGCGACTGAGTTATGGCTCAGGCTTCGTTTTACGGATGATGAACGGCGGTGAAGTCAAGACTTACGGTACCGAATTGCAAGTCAACGTCAACCCGATCAAAAAAACCGATTTCAGTTGGGACATGACCTTTAATTTTACCCAGTACAAAGGAAAAGTACTTTCATTAGCGGAAGAATTGCCCGAACTCTATGATTCAGACACCTGGGTACTGAGCGGCGTACGTTCTTCCGTGATGCCAGGCTATAGTATCGGTACCCTAACAGGTACGCAGTTTAAAAGAAACGAGCGTGGAGACATTTTGATCAATCCACAAACAGGCTTACCCATTGCCGGCACCGATAAGTATTATCCGATAGGCGACCGCATTCCCGACTATACACTTGGAATTGTCAACAAGTTCAATTACAAAAACTTTTACCTAACGTTTTTATGGGATCTCCGCAAAGGTGGCGATGTGCTCAACGGGCTAGATTATAGACTCTATACCTATGGGCAGTCTGTGAAAACATTAAATCGGGAAGACCCGCGGGTAATTCAGGGCGTATTGGAAGACGGGCTTGAAAACACGGCCAATCCAACAGTAAACCACATTGCAGTAACACCATATTCCGCATCCGCCTACTATATGACCAATATCGAACCGCAGATGTTTATCGAGAAAAACATTTATGCATTTAGGCTTCGGGATGTAACTCTTCGCTATGCCCTACCCAAACATCTGACACAACGCATCTCGTCACAAGCCGCACTTAGCGTATTTTTTACGGCTACCGATCTCTTCCTGTTCACCAATTACACAGGGCTGGATCCCGAAAGTAATAGCAATACAGCAGGACTAGGCGGTATCGGCGGATACGGAATCGATTACGGGAATATGGCTAAACCCAGAGGTTTCAATTTTGGTTTAAACATGAGATTTTAGGAGGAATACACCATGAGAACAACGCTTTATATACTTATTTTCTTAGTCCTGACCGGATTGAGCAGTTGTAAAAAATACCTGGACATCAATGAAAACCCGTCCAACCCACAGCTTGTAAAAGCCGAATTGCTTTTAGCTCCCATTATCTATCAAATGGCCAATGGTTATGCCAATGACCAACGTCAGATGAACAAGTTCAATCAGACCATCCTTGGCGCCAGCACCGATGAGTCCTCCCGAATCTGGGAGCGGCATGGATTTCCACAGCAAAGTGATGTTGGCGGTGTGATGTGGCGTATGGTCTATTTTGATCACGGACTAAACCTGCAGTTGATGATCAACGACGCCATAGCCAATCAGAAATATGAATATGCCGCAATCGGCTATGCCGTAAAAGCCTGGGGCTATCAGATGCTGACCGACTATCACGGCCCCATTATTCTCGACGAGGCCTTGCGTACGCAACAGTTATCTTTCAGATACAATGACCAACCAGAAGTGTATGCTAAAGTACGCGTATGGTGTGATTCTGCATTATATTATCTGGATCAAAAAAGCCCCGTCGATTACAGCGCCAACCTCAATTCAAAAAAGGGCGATAATCTCTTTCGGGGCAATATGGACCGCTGGCGCAAATTTGTCTATGGCCTAAAAGCACTTCAGTACATTCACTTGGTTAATAAACCCGATTTTAAGGAAAAGTATGCAGACTCGATTGCCTATTTTGTGGACCGCTCCTTTGATTCACCATCCGATGATGCAGGCGTTAAATTTGACGGCGACAAATCCGAAACAGCCAATGTGGTGAGCTCAAAATTCGGCCTTTATACCACATCCTATTACAACAGAGCCGGTAAGCCTATTGTGCGCTACCTAACCGGGGGATTGCGGGGCGAACCTATTGAAAATCCAAAAATATCGACAGACCCTCGCCTATCGCGTATGTTGATGATCAATAATCCTGTTGACAGTATTTACGTCGGTGGTGAGCCCAATGTATCCAATACCACCGTTCCAAATATCCTAGGCGACGTCAGTAGCGGTGTAGGCAAATTCATCTTTAGAGACGCCGCAGATTTTCCATTGATGACCTATGCGCAGCTGCAACTGGTCAAAGCCGAGGCCCTCTTTATCAAAGGCGACGCAGCAAAGGCCTATGAGGCCTATATCAAAGGTATCTATGCCCACATGAACTTCGTCAATAAGTACATCAATACAACCAATGAAAAATCCATTACTGCTGTTGAAATAGATAATTACATCAAGGGGGGAGAAATACCGCTATCAGCTGCTGATCTAACCCTAGCCGACATTATGGGACAAAAGTATATTGTGCAATGGGGCTGGGGCGGTTTAGAACAATGGTGTGATTTAAGGAAATATCATTATAACACGGAAATATTCAAGCAGTTTATTCCATTGGCCGGCAGCCAGCTGACTTACAATGATTATTGTTACCGCGTCCGGCCTCGTTATAATTCGGAGTACGTATGGAATGCTTCAGAGCTTGAACGATGGGGCGGATTAGAGCCGGAGTACGTGATTAAGCCAACCTGGTTTGTTACAACAACTTATTAACGTATTAAAGGAAACATTATGAAGATATTCAAAAACTTAGCATTTCTAGCTTTAGGTGTCTTTGGCCTATATTCATGCGAGAAATCCATTCAGGACTTTGGAAAAGTAGATTTCCTTGGCGCCGATGATGTCATCGTGAAAATCAATATGGCATCGATATATCCCGATGACCGCTATATGTATGTCAAATTTGACGATCAGCGCGTTACTTCACTCATTCGGGGACGCGAGCCCTTTCCCGGCGGCGGATATAATACCCGCGGAGATTCTCGGCCTGATTTTTTAAAATGGAAAGCCGGCAACGTAAAAGTACAAGTTGCCCTTCCACATAAAACCGACGATGGACGCGACTCCATTATCTTGGCCGAATCATCCGTTAACCTGAGCGCAGGCAAGCGCTATACCATTCATATTACCGATACGGCGCAGAACACAAAAATGATCCTCAATGAAGAAGACCTCACACGGCCCGACAGTACACAAGCAAGGTATCACTTTACCAATCTGATGCCCAATGTACCATCAATAGACCTGTACTATGGTGCTGCGGCCACTGGGACCGCAGATGCCATCGCCGTGCAAGACTCACTTGTCGCCAAGGACATTAAATACCTGGAAACAAGTCCATATTTCCAGCTCAACCGCATTGCCACCCGTACCTGGAAGATCCGCAAAGCGGGATCTCCGGTAACAAATGGCACTGTAATCGCGTCCTACAGCAATGCCGGAGCCATCTTGGACCGCAGGTCATATGTCATTTATGCTTTGGGCTATGATGGATTTACCAGCACCATCATGAAGCCTTATGTTTCATTTTTCTTAGTTCGATAGATATGAAAAGAAAAACAATATTAAGAAATGTCCTTTTGTACATCACGTGCATCAGCATGCTATATTCCTGCAAGCAAAGGGATGATTATCCCAGCTTTGACGATAAAGAGATAGTAACTCCGCCCACCGATATTATTCCAGAAGACAAGGAAATAGAGCCCGTCACCAAGCAGCTCATGGCGCAGACCGACCTCATCAAAACATTTCTGGTCGATTCATCTGTTACCCTAACCAATGGACTTGTACGAACCCATATTCGCTACCAGAACAAGCTCGATCAACGCGTGAGCCTTCAACTGCTCACGGTAGATCTTTCATCAAAAGCGGTTTTTCCTTCAATCATGAGTGCATTTGATGATTACCTATATGTGAGCCAGCCGATAGGTGATATGGCCAAGTACTGCGAACCACGCGCAGGCGGCGAGATCCTAGCAGCAACAAATGCGGCGTTATCGTCCACTTATTCCTACATTAAAAACGGGCGGCAGATCAATGTATCCACGAGCAATATAAAGACCAAAGAGAAGACCAGACCTTTCTTTGCGATACAAAAGGATGGCACGCCTTACATAGGCAATTGTGCCGATACCACTAAGTTTGCTTTTGAGCCTTATGATTTGAATCAATTTAGCGGACTGGTATCCGGCACCAATTGGGTCCGTTACCGGGGTTATAACGTTTTGACTACAGCAGCAATTGTTCAAGCGATAACAGCCATTGGCCTATCGACAGATAAAAAAACGATGTATGCCTTAGTTGTCGACGGAGGCGACACCAATTTTTCAGTAGGCATCAGTTTAAATGATGTTGCCGTTTTGATGGGAGCCTTAGGCAGTTACGATGCATTTGTATTGAACGGCGGTTCCACCAGCGTGATGGTCCAAAAGACCAATACAGGAAATCAATTTAATCCCGTGGTCTGGAACACCGTATCCAAGCCATTAACGGCAGGCGGATCTGCAAGCATCAGCGGTATCGCATTTGTGAAGCGATAAATTAGAAAATCAGCTACTCAACAACGGATTTTGAGTAGCTGATTTTTTAAATTTAAATTTGTTTACGCTGTTATTTCATCTTGCTTGCAGCTAAGCAAAACACGATTATTTCGCCCAAGAAAATTCAATCACAAGAATTTTATTTTCCTCATGCCCGAAATAACACTTCCAGCCGAAGTTAGTATTAGGTCAACGTATCTACCAATATATTTCAATATAGCTCTAATTATTAAGTTTTCGGTTGTTTTTTTTGTATCTTAACGTTAGATTAATTTTTCAATGGACAAACTAGGAAAAGCAATTAGATTACTGAGACATCAAAAAGGCTGGAATCAAGGCGATGTTGCAACGCGATTAGAAATATCAATTCCTGCATTTTCTAAAATTGAAACCGGTTTTACAGATTTAAATATCTCTCGATTAAACCAAATCGCAAAGGTATTTAATTTGACAACCGCACAGCTTTTATATTATTCTGAAAATAAAGAAATTAAAGAGCATGTTGAGGAGTTAAAAGTTATTTCGGAAAAGATATCCCAACGCGAGGACGAAATCATTCAGCTTCAGAAAAAGCTTATCCAGCTCTATGAGCAATTGTACAAGTACGATAACGCTTAAAATTAAATAATCCCGATCCCATTAGGCTAACGTTCGCGATGAAACTGGAAAAAATAAGCGAACGACGGTCCCTTTGTTAAGTTCGCTCGATAAATGAATCGTCCCACCGATACGTTCCATGAGATGTTTAACCAATGCCAGCCCGATTCCCGATCCAGCAATCTTGGCAGTATTACTCGCCCGTTCATTTGTAAGAAAAACCTTCTGCAACTCGTCTTCCGGAATCCCGATGCCATTATCTTCGAGATAATATACTACTCCTTTATCAGCTTTTTCACTGTAAATATGCAAAAAAGCCTCGCCTGATTTTTTTGCATATTTAACGGCATTACCAATTAGATTTATAAAAACCTGATAAACGATTCCGCCATCCGTATACAAAGGAAATAGATCTCCTAATTTGATTTCCATTTGTTTGTCGGGATATACCAGTTTAATTTCATCAATACAATTCCTTATTTTTTTATCCATTGCCACACACGCGACTTCTTTCTCGGCACTGCGTATCTTGCCAAGCTGCAATGTCTGATTTATAATACTTTCTATATTTTGAATAGATGCCGCAAAGGCTTCAAACCACCTTTCACTTACCTTAACCGAAACACCCACATTTTTGCTTAGAAAACTATTCCCAATTTTCAAAACAGACAATGGATTTTTTAGATCATGTGCCAAAGTGCTGGCGAGCACGTCCAAATCGCGGCTAAACATAAGCTGTTCTTGCTTTTCCTCCACATTTTTGTAAGCAAGATGTTGCTCAGTCACATCACTTGCCGTATGCAAAATAGCATAGGTTTTCCCCTCCTCGTCAAGCAATGGCCTATATTCAAAATTAAAATACCGCAGTGTTTTCGTCTCTTCATGAACAATATTTGCGGGTGTACGCTCAGCCTGATAGACAATTCCTGTTTTCCAAACGTTTTTCAAAATAGATGAAAAACCTTCTTCTTTAAAATGAGGAAAGCATGCACAAAAACTACGCCCTAGGATGGACCGATCCACACATAATATATCCAGCATACCTTGGCTAACAAAAGCAATATTTAGGTCTATGCTATCATAAATTGCGATCGCACTATGGGACTGCTCCAAAATAGACACCAGAAGATTAGCTGTAGTTTTCATCTACGCTAATTTAATCATAATATTTTACAACAGATAAATTAATAAGGGAAAATCCGAAAAACAAAAAGCTAATCACGAAGTTGACCTGATGCATCTTGACAGAGAAGGCTTCAACCCCATGATAGCCCAAGAAAAGATTATGAAGTACATTGAATCTCTTTACGATCTTGCCGATTTCTTCTGGACACTTTTTTTCTTTGCTGCAGTAAACGACCTCTTTTTCAACAACAATGCCGGTAAATTCTAAAGGCTTTGAACGATAATGGATACAAGTGAATAAAAATCTATATTTTTAAGTTTTAGAATGTATGGAAAATAAAAAGATTTCAATAAATGACATTGCGAAACACTTAAAAATAGCAAAGTCAACCGTATCGTTGATCATTAACGGAAAAGCTGACGAAAGACGGATTAGCAAAGAATTACAGGCTAAAGTACTGGATTATGTCAGAGAGGTTCGTTTTTACCCGCATCACTTAGCGCAAAGCCTAGCCACAGGCCGAAGTAGCAGTATCGGACTTATTGTTGAAGATATTTCTGACTCATTTTTTGGACCAATAGCGCTCATGATCGAAAATCTAGCCAAAACGAAAGGGTATAGGATAATGTACAGCAGTACCCTCGGTGATACCAATACAGCCATTGAGATTATCAATTTTTTCAGACGGAGCCAACTGGATGGCTATATTATTGCACCAACCAAAGGAATAGAAGATGTAGTTAAAGAAATGGTGGATGAACATATCCCAATTGTTCTATTTGACCGGGATCCGGTCGAAGGTGTGGATTTTGTCGGAACCAACAACAAGGAAGCAATGATTGAAGCTTGTATGCATCTATATGATAAGGGGTTTCGTCAGATTGGATTCGTTACACTCGAATCTACACAAAGCCAAATGCATGAACGATTATTAGGTTACCAAGAGACGATGGAAAAATTAGCTGTTGACCCTAAAGTAGCCTTTATACCCTTTGAATCAAAAAAAACAGTCAAACAGCAGCTTATTAAAGATTTTCTTGAAAAAAATCTGGAATTGGACGCTATCATCTTTGCAACCAATTATCTTTGTCTTGCAGGGTTGGCTGCAATAAATAAGCTAACGGCTAAAAGGAAAATGGATTTCGGCATCGTGTCTTTTGACGATCATGAGGCGTTTAACCTGATCTCCCCAACGATCACCGCCATACGTCAGCCCTTGGAGGAACTAAGTAACAACATTATAAAATTATTGCTAAAGCAGATAGAAAAACCAACAAAAGATAATGCTAGTCATGTAGTGTTACCCTCTGTGATAAAAGCAAGAAAGTCATCTGAAAGAAAAAGCAATAATCTTCTGCCAATCGGTCGCAACAACTGATCGGCAGAAGATGCACGGTTTCCCGCATATTTTTGGTTTATATGTTCCAATAATTAGTATTGAATTATTCAGACTATTTAATATTAAATGTTCCTACAACTGGAAAATGGTCGGATTCTTTGTCTGCCCAAAATTGAACCGCATAGTCCTTTACTTCAAAAGCCTGCTGAGGAGCATATATCAACCAATCACAAGTATATGTCGGTTTTGGTGTAGGTACAGTCCATTCACAATCCGAGGTTTGACAGGGCAGGGAAAACCATTTTTGCAAAGCCGGCATAGTCTGTGAGTTGGGCCGTGAATTCAGATCAGCACCCAAAATGATCGGCTGCTTTAAATTTTTGATTTCCGCCAAGATCTCATCGATCTGTTTTAAACGGGTGGCATCATCCTTTTTGTAGCCCAGGTGGGTCGTCGCAAAATAAAATTGTTTGCCTTCCTTTTCCAACAATGCATAGCCAAAGGATCGGATGTCATCCCCATCATTAGCAACCCCCAAATGGATAGACTTTGTCTCCAGTAGCGGATATTTGGAAAGGATAACATTACCATAATCACCTTTCTTCAACGTTAATGCATGTGCAAAATAATAGTATTGCATCCCTGTCAATGCAGCGATTTCCTTCGGAAAATCCATTGGATTAATAGCTGTATTGCGTTCCACTTCTTGCAAAGAAACAACATCGGGATCAACTTTTTTGATCACCGAAGCAATCGCTTCAATGCCCATTTTTCGAGCACTATAGATGTTGTAGGTCATTGTTTTGATCTCAACTTTACTATTCAATTTTTGGGCGGAAACTCCATTGGCGTTAACTGACAACAGCAGAGCGGTTATTAAAACAAACAGCAGGGGGCGCAAGTTTAAATGTCTTGCTTTAGACAAAGTTATCATCATGATCCTATTCTTTAATGTAAGTAAGAATTAGTTAAATTATATGGTAGTTACTCTATAACGATCTTTCGAATAACGTGATTCCAGGTATCAGCTACATACAATGCTCCGTCAGGACCGAACTGTAGACCTTCGGGATCGTAAAATTTTGCTGTTAAGGCATTCCCATTCTGGAGACCACTGGTGCCGGCAATTCCTGCATAAGTAGTTACCGTACCATTGGTCGTGATTTTACGAACACAATGGTTTTTACGATCGGCAACATATAAGTTTCCATCCTGATCCAGATCCATTTGTGCAGGTGTATTGAATCGCGCAGACTCTCCATTTCCTATTGCATTCCCCGTCGTATTGGCATTTGGTCCAGCAAGTACGTGTACAGCGCCGAATCTCTTGGCCGCAAGGTCATAGGGTACACGATAAACACTGTGTGCATTGTAGGCTCCTGATATAAACATAGTTTGCCCATCTGGAGAGAAAATAATGTCCATAATATTGACATTTTTTGAATTGACTGCAAATAGCTGCTCCAGCGTACCATCGGATTTTAAACGACAGATCTTTCCGCCCGAGTATATACCAACAAACACTTCATCTGTCACGGGGTTCGTTGTTACAGCCGTCAATCCTGCCGTTGCAGATAGGGCCGTTAAATTGCTATATTTACCAGAAGATTTTATCATCTTGCCAAAGCCCATGGATCCATTTGCGTTGTTATCATTGCTAAGGTACAATGTATTTTGGTCTATTGAAAAGTCAAAAGCCCGGAGCCGCTCGAACAAAGGGTTCTCAGAAGCATTAAGTAGGGTACTTACTTGATTATTTGCAGCAACACGGAGTGCCGCAAAATTATCTCGGCTACTCGCCCCCTCTTCGACAAAATAGAGCATATTATCCTTACTCCATTTCAAATAGCGTGGCCCGGATAATTTAGCCTGCACATAATCCCCGTCAACATCATCCTTAGTCGTTCCTAAATAGGTATACACGACGGTCTGATATCCGTACTCAAAATTTTGCTTATAGGTATACGCTACGCCGTTAATAGCTAGTTTGACTTTACCAGATCCCGCATTCTGTGGAATACGTGCGGTAATGACCCGTCCATTGGAACTTAATACACTCGCTTCCTTCTCATTTATCGTCACTTTGATTTTTTCGAGATCCGTTCCAAAATTACTCCCATATAGGGATATTTCGGTAGATGAGCCTCCAGAAATAGGTGTATACTGGGTAATTTGAGGTTCATTAGCCTTATCGGGATACGTCATGTCGCCACCAATCTCTTTGGTGCAACTGAGTAGACCCATTGCGAAACAAAAAAATATCCCGATGTGAAGATTTCTTATTCCTGATATTTTAGAAAAACAAATAGTTATCATGGTTTTGCTACGTAAAATTTGTATTAGTTTTTGATTAAAAAATTCGCAACAACAGGAAAATGATCGGATTGCGAATAGGAACTATAATCTACATCATATGTCTCCGTCAAGACCCCGTCTGCCGGTGCATACATCAGGTAATCTATGGTTCCATCAGGTTTAGGTGTTCCGGCTGTAAAGCCACAGTAGCCATTTAGGCATCCTGATGTAAACCATTTCGTCAACACTTTATAGCCTTCTTCTGTAGGCTTGGCATTGATGTCTGCAGACAGAATGATAGGTAGCGTAATATCTTTGGTATATTGGTGGATTAGGTCAATTTGATGGAGCCTATTGGCGTTATCTGACAGATGATCTAAATGCGTTACTGCAAAATAAAAATCCTGATTATCCTTGGTTACCCTCACCGTGCCAAGCGCTCTTATATAAGCGTTTGATTCTGAAGTGACCACATCCAACAGGTAAGTTGCCTGTTCTTTAAGGGGTAATTTTGAAAGAATGAGATTACCATATTCCCCCTGAGCTAGGTCGCGGGCTTTGACAAAATAATAATAGGGCATACCGGTAAGCTCGGAAAGGCGTTTTCCGGTGTCAAAATTCAAATTGATGGAGTTCTTCTCCACTTCCTGCAGCCCCACAAGGTCGGGATCATTTTTCTTAATCACGTCGGCGATCGCCTCTATGCCTTTTTTTTGTGCAGCATAGATGTTATACGACATGGTTTTGACAGATGTGCCGGTTACGGATGGCTCTTCAACCTTGGTTTCATTTTTACTGCATGATACCAATAAAAAACAGATTATACTGAATGTTATAATTCTTTTCATGAGTGACTCCTTTGTAGTTTTCGCTTTGCGTGTTAGTTGATCAGTCATTTGCTATCAATTCTATGGTATCGCTATAATTGACGACCCCGTTTACCGTCGCACTTACCCGGACATAGATTTTGTTGCCGTTTGCCTTGATCTTATAAAAGTTCTCGACAAATTGTTTATCATTGGCCAGTTCAAAGACATGTGTACCTTCATCTATTTTACCCTTAGCAATCTTTGTGACATAATTCGCATTATTTTCATCTACTCGGGGCGTATAGTTCCACATCACAGATACATTGGTAAACGTAAAGGATTCGTCCGATTTATTAACCTTAAATGCTACCTCGACTTGGTTTCTGTCGGAAATGGTGGCCGATGCCGTAATACGGGAAAAAGGGGTTGCTTTCAAATCAAATTCCGTTTGACCTTGGACGGTCGTATACCCTTCGCACACGCCAATAAAAGGGCCGTTGACAACCACTCTATACTTCCCATTAAACACCGTATTGTTGGTATAAGATCCATCTGCATTTGCCCTGAAATCGACAGAGGCAGTCGCCCCGGTTCCTATTTCAAATAAAGAAACCAATACACCTCCCGAGCCCTCCACCGGCAATGGAATAGGCTTGTTTGTTTCCATATCATATATGGTGCCGTGAAGCCCCCCATTAGGAGCCTGTAGATTGTCGATCTCATTTTCGCAACTGTTCATGACAGCGATTAAAATAAAACCAAACACATAAAAAATATTCTTCATTTTGATCATAATTGTAATACATCTTAATTAGTTGCCGTAACCCGGATTTTGAACCAGCTGGGGATTCGTACTCAAATCCGTAGGACTAATGCGGATATAGTAGTTTCTTTCCAGGAATAATCTTTTTTGCTTCGGAGGTACTCCGGTTTCGAAAGTATACTTATTGCTTTTGACATTGAACCAAGGATATAGCGCTGTACCTCTATAGTTGGTTAGTCCGCCCTGCGATTCATCCATGTGGGCTACTCGCCAGCGCTTGAGATCCCAAAAGCGTAGCTTTTCAAAAGCAAGCTCTACCTTGCGTTCCTGCCGAACTTTGGCAATGGATATCGTTGCAAGTGACTGAATTCCGGCACGTGTGCGAATGGCATTTACCGCCTGCAAAGCTTCGGTGTCTTTGCCTCCGAGCTCGACACAGGCCTCGGCAAAATTAAGGTATATTTCACCAAGGCGAAATACTACCCAAGGTGTCTCCGAACGTTTGGCATCAATATTTGTCATGTCTGTAAGCGTTTCATCAAAAAACTTACGCATATAAAACCCCGTTTTTGAAGCATCTCCGACGTCTGCACCGCCATCTTTACCCGATGTATTGTACCTCACACCGTCTATCGTAGCCACATTATCCTTGTCGGGTTGATTCTGTGCCTGGTATTTTTGCCCCGAACCATTCTGCCCATTGATCACTCCTCGTATCCATTCGACCTTGCTGCCCTTTAATGGAGCGCCGGGAACATAGATGGAAGCAAACAACCGCGGGTCTTTCCCAACGAAAAGATCGTAGGGACTATCAAAACTACGCGGTGTCCCATCTGTATTTTTTAAAGACAATTTACCCGGGCTACCATCGCTGTATTCAAATGCTTCGACCATTTCGAGCGTTGGGGTCACTCCGCAGCCCCAGCCATCACCACGATAGGAAAAAGGAGCATTCATCTTATCCCACATGTGACCTTTCCCGGCCGAAACATTATAAGTTTTCTGAAAGATGTATTCCCCATTATCGCCATTTACACTTTTTGAAAACAGTTCATAGAAATTCGCTGCTTTGTCGGCATTTTTGTTATAAAGGGAATAAGTGCCTGCCTCCAGCAATGCTTTTGAAGCATTATACGATTCGGTAAAATACCTCGTTGCCTCATTGGCTGCTATACCAACATAACCGCGCGTTACAGCCTCTCCACTTAAATTTGCATTTGAACCATATTTAGCGATCGAGCCAGCATACAGCGAAGCACGGGACCATAAGGCAAGGGCTGCACCTTTGGAGGCTCTATATTTACTTTCTGCAGATCGCGATACCGGAAGTATGTCGCTAATCGCCTTACATTCACTGATAATAAAATCGTAAACTTCCGATTCCTTATTTCTTGGAACCTGTAATGCCGAAAAATCGCCAGGAACGTATTCTTGGGGTGTCGTTAGCAAGGGGACACCACCATAGCGCTTCACCAAACCAAAATATTGCATCGCGCGTATCCACCTCGCCTCAGCATCGACTAGGCGCTTCTCCTCGTCGCTCAAGACTGTAGTCTCGCTCAGTTTCTTCAAGAAGTCGTTTGTACGTCTTATTTGGACGTATCGCGTCGCAAAAGGGTCTTCAAAGACGTAATCACTATACGTATATATCGAATTTGCATTACTAAATGCATAGTCTTTCTGATACGCTCCTGTCGCTTCATCAGACAAGGAGGTCAAATTGAGCAGATTTGATTTTCCTGTAAACCAATCGTCAAACTCATCTAATCGTAATCCCTCATCATACATCGTGACTAACACGGACTGTATCGCTTGCGGACTTTCCCAGATGAGATCAGAGGTGATAATTCCACTGGTAAGCTCCCGGTCCAGGTAATCGTTACAACTATATAAACTCAGTGTAAATGCACAACTCAGAAGAAGAGGACTGAAATATTTCATTTTCATAGTATAGGATTTTATAAAACTATATTAACACCAAAATTGAATGTTTTCAATTGTGGATAATAGCGCAATCGACTTTGATTGCTTTCAGGGTCTATATTTTTCAATAACGCATCACTCCCCGTGAACGTCAACAGGTTATTGGCATTAAAGTAGATTCTACACCGTTCAATCTTTAGGGACTCGGCCCATTTTTTGGGTAGAGAATACCCTACTTCCAATGTTTTTAACCGTAGATAATCTGCTTTATGTAAGGACCATGAGTTATCGGATCGGTTGTCCACCTGACCTGTTACCCGGGCTGCGGGCATTGTGCCGGCAATCCATTCACTATTGGGATCAGCAGGATCTGCCCGGTGCCATCGGTCGGTCATAAATGCAAATCCGTTACCTAGGCCCTGTTGGATAAATGGATCAAGTATATCACCACTTATATAAATATCATGGCCTGCAGCTCCCTGAAAAAATAAGGTCATATCAAATCCTTTATAATTCGCGCCGAGATTTAATCCATAATACATTCTTGGTGTTGCACCATGACCGATTGGTTCCACATCGTTCCCATCTATAATGCCGTCGCCATTCACATCTTTGAATTTCAAATCTCCGGGAAGCAGGGATCGATTTCCATTATTATCCTGCACCGGTGAATTTAAAATATCTTCATACGAGGAAAATTGACCCAATACCGTCTTCCCCCACCGGATATCCTTATTTCTATCATTACTGTTGTTCCGCCAGTTATCATACATATTGGTTGAAGCTGCACGTTCGACGTAGCCATAGCGGATGCGTGTTACCGAAAAATTGCCGGATATATTATAGGCAAAATCACCAATTTTATTTTTATGGCCTACAGTCCATTCAAAACCGGTATTGATATCTGAATTTAAATTTTCCTGTGGCATAGACTCGCCGAATGTTGTCGGGAAAGTGCCTTGTCTTGTCGCAGGAAGGCCAGAGCGTTCGCGTCTAAACCAGTCGAATTCCGTATTGATCAATCCGTTTTTAAAGGAAGCCTCAAACCCTAGATTCATGATATTAGACTCGTACCATGTCAACCAAGGATTGGCCATCCCACTGCTTCTCAGCCCAGAAGACAAGCCTCCAGTTCCCAGCACATAACTCCCTCCATAGACATATCCATCGAGGTATTGGAATGCCGAAAAATCACCCTCATCACCGACTTTGGCATAGGAGCCCCGGATTTTTACGTTATCAAAATGAGCAAAATTTTCTTTGAAAAATTTCTCTTCCGAAATCCGCCAACCGGCTGAAACGCCCGGGAAGAATCCCCACCTGCGGTCCCGCTGAAATTTATAAGATCCATCATAACGGAAATTCAATTCAAGTAGATATCTTCGGTCATAGGCATAATTAAACCTTCCTACCAGACCTGCATGCGCCGTTTCCACACTTTTGCCACTCGTATTTTGGTTTTCGGTGTCTCCTTTACTGATGTCGTCAATGATCCCGATCGAAGATTCCCTAAAACCCAATATATCGGTCAAACGGTCGTGATAGGCCTCCCATAACAATAAGCCACTGACATCATGCTTTTGTCCAAATACACGGTTGTAATTGATCGAATACTGCTGAGTTGGCATATACAGATTTTCCATCTTGGACTCCAGGCTTGCTTTTTTTCTTAGAGCGACCTCGGTATATTGTTCATTCGTCTGATTGTACTGGTAATCGCTCAATGCCTTTTGCCATGTTTTCCATTCACTGTTCTTATAGTCATAAGCGACCATAGCACGTAACGACAGTCCAGCTATCCACGGTAGCTTCCAATTTAGATCCAATGAACCGTTAAACTCTCTTCTCAGGCGCGATTCGTATCCACTATGCTCGATATAAGAGCTATGTATAGGGTTGGCCATGTTTCCAATGGCTTGCCAATAACTGGGATTATTATTGGCATAAATGGAATAAATAGGGATGGCCATCTGTGCCTGTGTAAACAGATCGTCACCTCCATACGGTTTTTCACGATCTTGTAAACGACCAGTCAATTTAAATCCGACGGTAAAATTTGGTGTAACATTCAGATCAATATTGGAGCGTAGATTATACCTTTTGAAGTTCCAGTCATCTGACCTCAAAATACCACCCTGGTCAACATACCCCACCGAATTATAATATTTAACTTTATCATTCCCCCCATAGATGCTGACATTGTGTGAGCTCTGTGGAGCATTGTTACGCACGAGGGAATCCCACCAGTCAGTACCCTGCGCTCCATTTTTGTAACTATCGAGTTGTTCTTGACTGTATGCTGGTACCCCAGTGTATGGATTAGAGTTATAGATCGCTTCATTATACAGCGACGCATATTCATAGGCATTCATCATACGTGGATATCGCGTCACCTGCTGGATCCCATAATATCCATTGTACTCCACTTTAGTTTTAGAATTGCTTCCTTTTTTTGTGGTCACCAATAGTACCCCGTTGGAACCTTTAAATCCGTATACCGCGGCAGCAGCATCCTTTAAAATTGATATAGATTCGATATCATTCGGATCGACCTGTGCAAAATCTCGCTGTACGCCATCCACGATAACGAGCATGCTACCGTACCCGCGGATATCCACCGACGCTCCGTCATCTCCGGGGGCACCGCTACGCTGTACCGCACGAATCCCCGGCAATCGACCAGCAAGCATATTTGTTACGTTTGGCGTCTTTACCTTAATCAGCTCTTCAGCCTGTATGGATGCAACTGAACCTGTTACCGAAGCTCGTTTCTGCACGCCGTATCCCACCACCACAACCTCGTCCATCATCGCTACACTATCTTGCAGAATAATGGATAAGTTTGTTCGTCCCCCAAGCAGGATTTCTTGGCTCTTATAGCCGGCGGCGGATAGCAGCAGTGTTTCGTTCGGATCTGTTGTAATGGAAAATTTTCCGGTTCCGTCCGTACTGGTTCCGATGGAGGGTGTGCGCTTTATTTGCACAGTGACCCCGGCGATCGGATTATTGGCAGCATCCGTTACTTGTCCGGTTATCCGGACGGGTGCTTTGGCCATAGCCATGAGGACAAGATCACTGTCCCAACGCTCATGACCATAAGCCGCGGATGTCATTAGTGCGATCCCTATCAAACTTGCCTTTAAGGCGCTCTTATAGGCTGCATTTAAATCACGCTGTATCATTTTTTATAAAATTTATTTTTGGTTAGTAATTCTTTATTAAAACGCTTACACGAATCACTTTGGCTTTATACATCTATACCTTATTTTTCATTAGGGATGGGATCCAGTGCAGCAGGATGTTGCGGATCAAAAATGGCAACACCAACCTTTGAATCAGCACAGCCATAGTATAGAAACCATTTCTGTTTAAAATAAACCAGGCCTTCAATAAACACTGTGCCGTCAACATATTGACCACTTTTTTCAAAAGCTTCCATTGGTCTTAGGAAAGGTACGTCCATCCTTGCTAATACTTTACCCGGATCTTTACTGTCGAAAAGAACTTGCCCTGCTGAATAAGTACCTTTATTAAATCGCTTATCTCCTTTTTCAGGGTGGTTTTTGCCATTATATAATAGTAGAATTCCTTTATCTGTCAGGATGGCCGGTGGGCCACATTCTGTTAAAGAGCTATCAAAATATCCCTCTCGAGGTGAGATGAACGCTTTGAGTTGACCTTTCTCATCTACAACCGGTTCCCAGTCAAGCAGATTATCCGACGTTGCGCCATATACACCATGCTCGCCCCAGTACATCCAATACTTCCCATTTACTTTAGTAATTAGCTGCTTACCATTTTCCAGTTTAGTGACAATCGATGCTGATTTATGCGATTTATTGACGAGCTCAGGAAGTATGTTCGATTTTTTAAAAATAGGCCCATATTTTGTCCAATTTTTAAGATCCTTTGAGGTAGCTACCCCCAGGCGAGGTACTTTTCGGTTCCATTGCGTATAGAACATCACATAGGTGCCATCTTCGGATTCCGCTATACGCGGATCCTCCGTTCCACCGGGCCATTCAAACTCACGCTGGCTATCAGCCCCGGGATAAAAAACAGGCGTGTTTTGTCGGTTGAAATGTGTTCCATCAGCGCTTGCAGCAAGCCCTAGACGTGAAGTACGATGACCAATTTTTATCCCCGTCTTATCTTCGGCACGATAAAGCACGTAGATACTATCTCCTTTTACCACCGCTGCCGGGTTGAAGGTGTCATTATTCTCCCAATGCACAAGTTGCCCATTCATGGGATTCACAAATGTGGTGGTACTATCCGGTTCGATTACAGGGTTTACCCCTGCTGGACGAACGAAACCGCCCATTACCCAGTCTGGGGTGAGATGGCGCGGCTGTCTTTGCGCGCTACAGCCCCAAAAAGTCACCGTAATCGCAATTATTGAAAGAGGCTTAAATAGCGTTATCATTTGTTTCATATGTCAATTATTTTAATATATGGTATTACGAAAATGTTTCTTTAGTATCAAAAGCGCATAATTATCTTAGAAAACCGGTTTTGCAAAACGAAAGTAAGAAGTTTATCGATCAATATGGCTTTATGATGAGGATTTAATAATTATTTAATATAGGAACTTTAGGTTATTTCTTCCAATACTTTGCCCTTCGTTTCGGGCATACATAGAATAAACACGAAGGAAGCGATAACCATCAGGGCATAGAATAAAAACACATAATATCCTCCGAGTACGCTACCTTCTACAATAATTGGAAATACCCAGGATATTATTGCAGCAAATAGCCAATGGGTCGTGCTCCCCAAGGAAGAGCCTTGGGCGCGAACCTCGTTCGGGAAAATTTCCGCCAAAAACACCCAAATCACGGCACCTTGTGATAAGGCAAAAGATGCTATAAATCCCATGATATAGAAAAGTAAAAATTGTGCGTTTACTCCTTTTAGGCCAAAGGCTGCCAATAACAGAAATAAGAACATGCCAATAGCGCCTGTCAAAAGCAGTTTTTTTCGCCCAAAACGATCGATGATGCTCATGCCAACCAGGGTAAAGAGCAAGTTGGTACCACCGATAAAAATAGGCTGAAGGTAGGCTAATGCTGCACTAAAGCCCGCCATTTCGAAGATCCGTGGTGCGTAATATAGAATAGCATTAATTCCGGTCATTTGATTGAAGAATGCTAACAACACCGCAAAAAGTATAGGTTTGGCATACCGTTTTTGGAATAGGCTAACATGCTTACCAGATGTTTGGGGCGGATTGACCTGCACTTCAAATGGAGTTTCAAGCCGAAGATAACTTGCACGCGCTTTTTCAATGTGTCCCTGCTGCAATAGCCATCTTGGACTTTCGGGAATAAGATTCAATAGAAGTACAAATAATAGGGCAGGCACAGCCATGATACCGAGCATGTATCGCCATCCGCCTGAATTTACGCTCATAAAAAGAAAATTCGTCAGATAGGCCGTAAAGATTCCCAGCACGATCATAATCTGAAAAGTGCCTGTAAGTTTACCGCGATCTTTTGCGGGAGCAATTTCGGAGGTATATACTGGTCCAACAACAGAGCTGATCCCCACAGCAAGCCCACCCAATAATCTGAACAACAGGAAAAGCTCCCAGATGGACGCTACTGCACAGCCCAATGCTGAAAGTAAATATAAAGCTGCAACGAAATAAAGCACGGGTTTACGCCCATAACGATCGGCCATACGTCCGGCGATAACGGCTCCTATAATGGTTCCGATCAGCGAGATCGATACGGTAAGTCCATGACGGACAGCATCCAAGTCCCAGAGTTTTTGTATGATTTGTTCAGCACCCGATATTACTGCTGTTTCAAAACCAAACAAAAAACCTCCCAACGATGCGATTAATGTAAATTTCCAAATGGCTTTCATATACTAAATGTCTTGAGGGTTAATCCGAGAAATAAGTTGCGTTCATCAAATGATGCAAGGGATAGCTTTGTATCAAGGGCACAAAGGAGCTTATCAAAAAAATAATTGTGGGCCTTGGCAATACTGCCTCCGATTATAATTGTGTCTGGCGTTAACGGATAAATATATTCTTTAATGAAAGTAATCAGTTGGTTGCCTAGAAAATCAAAAGCCTCTTTTCTAAAAATTTCCAGATCTGGGCGTTCAGCGATGTCTTTTATGTTATCAACGGGAATATACCCAAATTTTTCTGTCAAATGAGCTAAGACCCCTCGGGTTGAAATGAAGTCTTCTACAATGCCGTTGCTGAAAACTGCTGATCCTAAATTGAGATCTACGATTGTTCCATTTTCGTAAAGCGAAGAACCCAATCCGGTTCCTAAAGTCAGGCCTATAACGCGCCTATTTTCCATTTTTTTATTGACAACTTCGCCCAATAAAAAGGCTGCAGCGTCGTTATAAAAGTAGATCGAACTTAAATCAATTCCTGTGATATTCGCAAAAAATGTTTTTAGATTAAAGCCTAGTAGCGACTGATACTTATTCATTCCGTCCATTAAGGATATTCCGTTTTCGTAATCGAATGGGCCAGGGCAAGATATGAAAATTTCGGATGGTAAATGCGTAGTTGAACTTAGGGTCTTATCGATGGTTTGTTTTATGGCCGACAAAATCTGTACTCTTTCTGCGTTACTATTTACATTCCCGCGAAAGTACGATCCGTCCATGACAACTGCAGGGCTCCCGTGCACAAGGCCTGATGAGCAATGCGTACCACCTAAATCGACACATAAAATTATATTTTCGGTATGAGGCATTTTTGTTTTTAAAATTGGTTATTAATGATAATAAGCAAAACCGGTTTTGCTTAGATAATGCTAAGATAACACTTATATTTGAAAATCAAATTTTTAATCTAAATTTTTATCTTCCATCCGTCTTACATCCTCCTTTAAGTTTAGCGGTAGCCCCCTATTTTGTATGTGCCATAAAAAAACTTTTAAAACCGAAGATAGAATTTAGATGTTCTCCTAGAAAAAATAATAGCTATATGGCACATTTAGAAGTAAAACCTAAAAGCGGAGCACCATGGTGGCTTTGGCTTCTGCTCGCACTTATTGCATTGGCAATAATCTTGTTTTTTGTAAATCGTAATAACAGTGCATCCGATGTCGCTGATACCAGGGACAGCACCGGCATGGTAACGGATCAGGGCGATATGGGCGGGGATACCCTTGCAACAACGGAACCGAGCTGGAATTCAGTAGATTTCAATAGTGCTGAATCTTCGGACCCGAATATCACGGACAAAGATATTCGCGTACGCTCCAGTGATGGCTATACCATTTACTCGCTTGGCGAAAATATATTATTTGCCACTGACCAAAGCGCCATACAAAGCAATTCCGAAGCGAAACTTAAACAAATTTCATCGGCTTTGAATAAAGATTTTCAAGGTGCCTATGTAGGCGTATTTGGGAATACGGATTCTACAGGCACGGCATCCCACAACAAGCAGCTGGGCATGGAACGTGCTACTGCCGTGAAGGACTGGTTGGTTAGTCAAGGTGGAATTGACCAAAGCAAAGTAAGCGTACATTCACGTGGAGAAAATGCTCCTGTTGCTGACAATGCAAGCGCAAGCGGAAAAAATCAAAACCGAAATGTAGAGATCGTGGTTTTTCGCAATAAATAGAAACCTAAAGTTTTGAACTCAAAAATTTAAAGACATGGCATTAGAAGAAAAAAAATACAACCATTTGATCGAATTAGGAGGAAGCGATTATGAAATCGTTGATGGTGAACCAGATATTAGAGGCTGGAAAGTGAAAAATCAAGCCGGACAATCGCTAGGTGAGGTAGATGACCTCCTTTTTGACCCTCAAAGCCAACAAGTACGCTATATTATTGTTGACCTGAAAGATGCAGATTTACCTATTGAAGACGACAAAAAGATATTGGTGCCCATTGGCGTTGCTGCACTTTATGATGGGAAGCGTATACAGGCGAGTAATGATGAGCCGGGTACCGTGGAGCCCATCGACCGCAGCGGCATACTAACGGTAGATGAAATCGATCCCGTGGAACCTGCTACAGACTATCGCTATAATCCGGCCGATGATGGTGAAGTCGTGGTGGTACCGGTTACTGCCGACCGTCTGACCAGACTACCGGCGTACCGTGAAAATTACCTGGATCCGGATACTGAATTATCCATTCGCCATATTTATGAGGGAACAGGTGATGTCGGATTTACGGTAGGATCTGGTGTATATGACCAGGATTTTTATCAACATCCACATTTTAATGAAGATACATTTTATAGCCCGGGATCAAAAACAGATGAATTTGCTGCGGAGCGCGAGCGTGCCCGACGTATACGTGCGAGATACGATAGAAATTTAGATGGTGATCCCAATGATTTAATTTAAAGAATTTATCAGGTTAAGATCTTACCATTCCAAAGGTTTTCATTCTTTACAGTTTGAAAACCTTTTTTTTTCCGGGAACCTAGTCCTTAGCAGCTGCAGGCAGATCCTCCCATATTTGGCATTCGCCCCTGAAATTAAACCTCTCGTCCCCAAAATGAAGACCGGTCGCCATCGCACAAAAAATCATACAACTACGTACCTAAAAGTCATACATCCAGGGCAGATTACTGCGCTAACTTTGGTATAAGATAACAGATCGGAGGACAGGGAGATGCTCGGCCGGTCAACAGGAACAACTCCACGGCCGATTCAGGAGGATAATAAGGATAAGCAAAAATATAACCATATAAAAAACAAAAACATGAGAACATTAGTAAAAAGAATCATCGGCACATTGGGTACAGGTGCCTTGATGGCAGGCCTTATCATCGGTGCAAATGCACATGATAAAAAAGAAGAGGTGAAAGTAAATAAAGTTGATCCCGAATTTATTGAGTGGCATTTCGATGGCGCACCTAATCCCTCCAATAATGATCTTACGGATCCCTCACAATATTCTAAAGGCAGCAGCACTACTTGTGATGGAGAGAAAGAAACTATCTGCAATTTAAATGCTCCTGAAAATGGCAGTTCAGGGCAACCAGATCTCAATGCCACAGTTACTATACCGGGGCAGCCTAGCGAGTCCGTTTCGCAGCGTATCAGTGATGCGCTCGGTTCAGGGACACCGAATGAAACCGTACAGTCTTTCCGTTCAGAATAGAAGGAAACACAGTTTTTTTTAAAAGCTCCAAATATCAGTTTGTTTGGAGCTTTTCTATAATCATACAAGTCTTTTTAGCGTGGATTTTGCAACATGCCTGTAATTTGAACTACATCTTGAGGAATCAATATTTGATATCGCAGATCATTTGGAGGAAGTGTATAGGATTTTTCCACGCCATCCCGTACAATCTTGCGCACCAAAGTCTTCTGAAATTTTTGATCTCTATTAAGCCTTTTAAGGTCAGAGACCCTAATACCTCTAAAAATCAGCTCCTTACGGCGTTCTTGCAAAATATATGTCAATACCTCATCCTGGGATTTGAGTGCAGAAGGAAATACATATTCCTTTGCAAAACGTTTATTCAGCAATACCTCCAGTGTAGCTTTTGCCATATTCAATTCTCCTTTGCGTGCCAAACATTCTGATTTTA
>NZ_DKSP01000223.1:105393-112238 GCF_002472745.1 Sphingobacterium sp. UBA7253
AACATTCTGATTTTATCAGAAAAATCTCATCCACAGCCAGACCGCAGAAGAAACTCGAGTTATAGAATCCTGCATAATTTCCTTTAAAACCGATAGTACCATCCGTTTTTTTATTAAAGAATATAGTCTTTCTTAAATCTCCATCATCATACAATCCGAAAAGGGTTGAATCAACATTTGCCCTTTTAGCATTTAAAATAGTTAGATCTGTATTATAGGCCAGAAAGATCGTTTCGGGATTCATAATTTCAAAGGGTGTAGTACTATTTGGATTCCTTGATTTATAATCCATAAGCTCGTTATGGACCGCTAGGGTTTTTTCCGCATATTCCAATGCTTTATCGTAGTTTTGCATCAAGAGATTTACTCGTGCCAACATCGCGAGTGCAGCGGTACGTGACGGCCTAGTTGAAAAGTCAACGCGCACAGGGAGCAGATTCAGCGCTTCTTCAAGATCGTTCAATATCTGTCGATAAGTTTCATCCAAGGTTGACCGTATCGACTTTTCTTCAAAATTGGGCGTTAATCTCAAAGGCATACCCAAGCTAATATTGTTATGCTCGGGATTATCTTTTCTGAAGTCAGAACAATATACCTGGGCCATCTGATAATAAGTGTATGCCCGAAAGAATAATGCAGAACCTTTAATATAATTATAATTGGCATCTTCTATTTTTTCCATCTTCCTTAATCTATCCAACACGGTATTTGCATAAAAAATTGCTAGAAATGGATTTTTCCAGTATACATTGTTATTTGCCGGCAGAAATTGCGGTTCATCATCCCAAATATATAAGCTCTTTTCAAATTCAGTAAGTCCATTAAATACAGCCGTCGTCACATAGAAATCATCCGTATTCATTTCTAATAAGCCGGGTGCAAGATTTGTGTTTATGGTATAATTATTATCGAGCAATGCCTGTAGATCTTTCAATGAATTTGGGGTTACGAAAGAGCTTTCACTCTTTTCGTCCAGAAATTTATTGCAAGACATTAGCGTAAACAGGCACATGCAATATAATAGACGAGCTGATATCATATTTCTTAACAGTTTCATAATGTGAAGTTTTAAAAATTGACGTTTATACCAAAGGAATAGATTCGGCTTGGGGGGGTACTAAAATAATCGGGATCTAAGCCTTTCTTATTTGCTTTCCATAAAATGCCGACATTATTTACTGAAGCATTGACCTGTATGGGAATTTTTGCAAATGAATAACTTAATCTCAGATCCTGTAATCTGATGACATCACCTTTTAAGACATTGGGCTCAGCATATTTATAAAAGTTATCTCTGCTGGTATTTGCGGGATATATCATTGAAGGGATGTTAGTCCATTTCTCATCGCCGGGATTTTGCCACCTTTGATAGAAATCTCCATGTCCTGCTGTACCATTGAACATTCCCGCGTATCCCACAGTCCGTTTTCTAAAATAATGACCAAACTTATAATTTATAGAAAATGTGAACTGCAGTTTCTTCCACCCGAGCATTCCTCTTAAGAAGCCATAATGGCTTGGTAAAGCTGAGCCATAATAATGCAGATTTTGCAAAGAATCATTCAGCAACTTTTGATAATCTTTGGAGACCTCACCTTTATAGCTACCTTGAGGATCTCCATTCTGTGGATCTAAACCCTCAAAACGATAGGCAAATACAGGATACAATTCCTTATCCAGAATTGGATTTAAGATCTGCGGGCCGCTTTCTGCATAATTCATCGTCGTATTTATAGCACCATTATAATCTTTCACGACACTTTTTGAGTAAGAAAATCCGAACGTAGTATTCCATTTCAGCGAACTATTAGGGTTTGAAGCAATACTTAATTTAGCATCCCATCCTCTGCCATTGATTACACCGATATTACGGTAGGCATTTCCAAAACCTGTAGTCGGATCAATCTGATCAGGCGCAATCAGATCAACAGATCTTTTGCTATACCATTCAACCGATCCAGAGATTCTATTTTTTAGCATTGAAAATTCTAGAGCACTGTTAAAAGTCTGCACTTCTTCCCATTTTAAGTATGGGTTGGGCGGTGTATTGATCAGACCATATTGATAATTTGTGTACTGCGCAGTGGCCGCATTGTATATCATAATCGGATCACGATTGGCACCGCCGCCAATATTTCCGCTTGTACCATATGTCGCGCGTATTTTGAGGCTGCTTATCCAGGATATATCCTTCAAAAAATTTTCTTCAGCCAATGCCCATGCTACCCCTGTAGACCAAAGGGGGTTCCATTTTTCATTTGTTATAGCACCAAATACATTGCTTCCATCCTTTCGCATTGAGCCACTAATAGTGTACTTGCCTTTAAAGGTATAGGCCGCATTTGCGAATAAGGATAAAAACCGTTGTACATTTTGGGAATTACTTCCATAAAACGGTATATAATTATTTCCGTAAAGATTATCGAAAGTTGGATACGGATTGACATAGTCCACTTTCTGTACCGTCAGCACATCGGCATCAACACCATAGTTTCGGTATGAATTACCATCGACCTTGCGGTGGCTCAGCTCTGTACCTATGAGTATATTAAGTTCATGACTATTTGCCCAATTTTTTGCAAAGTCTAACTGCGCACGGATACGATGGCTCATCAGCGTACTGAACGATCTATCCTGTATTGCTCCTTTTGGCAATATGTATTTCAATTTTCCATCATTCGTTTGCTGCGTAAACTGATTAATGAGATTTCTTGAGAAAAAACTTGATTCTTCATATAAGGAAGTATTTCTTGATTTTTGCGTTTCAGCCCCATAGATCAACTGTCCGGTAATTCCTTTAAATATTGAATATCTCGCGATCATATTTGCAGCAAAATGGTCCATTTTATTTTTTGTCAACGATTTATTTAAATCCTCCATAGGGTTGAGAGTCCAGTCTAGCCCATTTTTAGCACCTAGCTCGCTTACGTAATTCTGGTTGAGCAGATAGGGCACGGTTATCGAGTTTCCGACATCATCAAAAAGCCTTGTATAGGGATAATAGAAAAAGTTATCGGTCCCTGCCGGTGCTCTATCAATGGTTGATGTATAGGAGAAGTTTGCCTGTAACTGTAAATTATCGGTAACATCAAACAAGTTAGTCTGTCTTATGGATATTCTATCTGATAGACTTTTTATGTGCTGACTTAAGTTTCTGTCCCAACCTATCGAAACGCTGTGATCGGATCGGGTGTTGCCGCTATTTATTCTTATATAATCTTGTTGAAGTGCGGCTACTCTATAAAATTTTTCTTTGTCTTTTCTATAGTCATAAGATCGCCAGGATCGAATTTTACGGTCAGCCTCATCCTGCTGTATCTCCCCCAATCTCAATTTTTGTAACAGATCTACCACTGGCGACAGGACTATTTTACGTAATGCCAATGGGTTGGAGAATTGATTGTCAAAATGTCCTTTATCAAAAAGCATCATTTCGAGATCTATAAAGTCAGTTGAATTCACAATAGGTTCATAATATAAATCATCGGGAGGCTGAAAAGTCCAATTCGAAGAAAAGTCTATCTTAAATTTATTTGTGGCTTTTTTCGTTGTGATCACGATTACACCGTTTCCTGCTCTTGCTCCCCATATTGAAGTTGCCGCAGCATCCTTTAGTAGGGTTACGTCTTCGACATCATTTGGGTTGATCTGATCCAATGTCCCTTCGAAGGGGAAATTATCCAGTACAATAAGCGGCTTCACATTTCCTCCCGAAAAAGAATTGAGGCCGCGGATGTTCAGTTGAGCGCTCTTTGTCCTATTATCAAACTGGAGTCCTGTTGCCAGACCATCCAATTGCCCTATGATTGTGGAAGAAATCCTTCTTTTTAACAGATCATTGCCCAAGTTTTCAAAAGATCCTGTCGCTCTTTCCTTGGGCAGCTTCTGAAAGCCATTACTATAGACCACAGCTTCCTGCAACTGGGTATTGCTTTGTTTAAGGACAATTTCAATCCCTATTGCATTATTTAAGTAAATTGAATCTGTAAGATAGCCTATTTTGCTGCAATATATCCATAGTGGCAATTGAGTTACAACGATATTAAAATTGCCCTGGCTATCACTTGCCCCCAACATTTTCTTCTGACTGTCCCTAAGAGTGACCTTCGTCACAGGATCGCCAGTTTCATCATATACTTTTCCTTTTATCATTTGTTGCCCATACAAATGACTAGTGAAAGAGATTATTACCAATAATAACAGTATTTTCATTCTTGCGCTCCTTTCATTCTAGCGAGCAGCACTTTAACTTGATTATCATTGAGAAAATCAGATGTGGATAGCGCGCCCAGTTTACCGAAATGATCGAGCCAAATATAGATTGGCACTGCTTTATGGGGAAATATCTGCTTAAGGAAAGTATCTAAAACGACTGAGGGAGTTTGCGTTCTGTATTTCTCAGTTTTTTTACCACGAAACACTGTTGCGATCTTTGTGGTATCTTTATCAAAGCTATTGACAAGTAAAAAATTAATTTTATCACCATGGAGACGTTTCAATTGATCCAGTTTAGGAAAATTCGCTACGCAAGAGGTACACCATGTGGCCCAAAAATCCAAGATCAAAGGTTTACCACGATATTCTGCTAAAGTACGCATGACATATTTATTGTTCTCAAAGATCATAAACTCATGGGACCAGAATTCTTCAGGTACTCTAAACCCAATCATCAAAGGTTGAGCAGTGCTGAGCCCTTTGGCCCCGCTGTCCTGGCGGGGCGTCTGGGCAGATAAACTAAACATAGAAACCAAACACAGCAGCATCACTCGTGCTCGTTTGCTCTTAAAGGCTTTGTACAGATTGTATATTGTTGATTTCATCATCTTAAAGATTTGGCTGGTTAATAGATTGAAAAAAATCGTTATTTTTTTTAGTTAGCTGGATTTCCTTCCTATTCGCTTCCAGTGTAGACAGTTTTATTGCGCTTGTATCTAAATGGCGGCTATGTGTCAGGAAATACGCTATTAGCGCACGCAGGATATCAGACAAAAACAGCGTTTGCTGTAGAGCTTCTAATTTGCTTTCGGTAGCTTCGCCAAGGGTTCTGCATCTGAGGTCCAACGCATAGAGGTTTTCGCGTATCGTGACTAGCGGATAATTATCCCAAAAGCGTTCGATAAATTTCAATGGATCGTAACTGTCTTCATGGATCTCGTAGAATGGCCTGTCGAGATGCAGGAGATCTTCATAAATGGTTTTCATTTGTTTAGTTTTTTGAGTGTGACCATAGCACATAGCTCTCCCTGTCCGACCGAAATCAGAATTTTGCGGGAACCAGAATGGACTCAGGTCACAGCAGTTAAAAATTAAAAAATAGGTTATCGGGCGCGGTGCAGGACAGTTACACGTAATTTGATAGAGACGATACCGCGTCCGTTGGTAAAATAAAAAACCGACCTTTTGTACAGAATATCTATAACGGTATTTTTCTAAAACTTTGCATCTGACTTGCGAATTCCGTACTTTTAAAGTGCGAGTAAAAAAGAATGGAGAATAATGCGATTGTCGGGCATTGATCTTGAAAAATGAGGTCGGCAAAATCAACAACATTGTGCCAATAAAGAGGGCGTTTTAGGCCTTTCTTAATGCGCACTTTAATACTGTACGTATTGTGTGTTGTTGGTTTTAAGCTCTTTGATACTATTCAGGTGGACAGTATTTATTCTTGATGAGTAGTGATACTGCAAGTTGACTCAGCTGATCCTTGATCTGCCGTCGTTTCGGTGTTGTTAATGACTCTTTTTGTTTCATAATTTAAAAGTTGGGTTATCAACTAGAGTCTAGAGGGGAAGTAAGAGGCACACGTCTTCAAATATAAAAGAGGCAAGCCCCACTATCTTCCACTGAATACGAGGTACGACGAATACCCATGACGCAGTTTCCAATAGGGGAGCTTGCCCCTTACTTTTGCGAAAATACAAAAAGCACAGGGGGTTCGCAAACCCTACGTCTCGCGTCATTGAAATTTCGTCGTTTCCGTAATCGAGACTAAATCAGATCAACTGATAATAAGACAAATATACAAATAAAAAACAAATTTAGTCTCTATTAAGACTTTTTATTTAAAAAATAGATAAAAATGATTGACAACCAACGAAATAGGCTTGAATATTTTACTAACCATATTTCATCTCTACTTAAGAAAAAGATCAAGGATAAATTGGAATTAAAAAAAATGTCCAATCAAATATCTAATTTTCTCAATGAAAGCTCTCCCAAACTGGACGGAAGAATCTTTTATAAAGTTTTAATTTTTCTGGGAGAGGATATTGATTCCTTTTGTATTGATTATTTTAATAAACATGAAGGCTATATATTAGCAAGTCTAAAAAAGAATGGGAACTTATTTCATGATCTAATTTATCCTTATTTAAATAGCCAAAATCAAATTAGCGATAGTTCGAAAATTATTGCGAAGAGATTTAATAGACTTTTTTCTGGAGAACTTAATGAGCTCTATGCAGATGAAATATATGGTCTATCTAAAGCTTTAGCATGTAAACCAAGTGAACTTTTCGATTACTTTTACGGTGATGGCGAGCGACCAATAATTGGGTTAACCTAAAGTAGCATCCAAAACGGCAAAAATAAAGATCAAAAATCTTTTATAATTTTTTCAATTTCAAAAAATTATTTCTATATTAGATCAGCCGGTTGAAATATACCAACATCTAGCGAAGCGCCTTAATTTATTAGGGCGCTTTATTACTAAAAGAGTCAACCCCATCTACATAAAAATAGATTTTTTTCGTAATATATTTAGTTTATAGAAGGTACTCCTCTCGCATCACTTGATGTGTGGGGAGTTTTTTTTGTTAGAGCAATATGCTGCTCCCCTAAAACTA
>NZ_DKSP01000086.1:0-271 GCF_002472745.1 Sphingobacterium sp. UBA7253
GCAAGCAAGCAAGCAAGCAAGTGCTGAAATAACAGAATATCACGACGGTATAAGTTTTATTTTGTATTTTAACTGTAAGAATAAAAACCATAGAGTTTTAAATGGATGTTATGATGAAAAATATTTTTTTTACTGTTGTTCAGCTTTTGGTTGCATCATTTGTTTTCGCACAAATGCCTCAGGTAAAGGTTGAGGAGGGGGTACTAGAAGGAATTACCTTGTCAAGCGGGGTAGAGTCTTTTCGAGGGATTCCTTTTGCAAAACCGCCAGT
>NZ_DKSP01000086.1:421-4668 GCF_002472745.1 Sphingobacterium sp. UBA7253
CTTTTGCAAAACCGCCAGTAGGCGACCTGAGGTGGAAAGAACCGCAAGCTGCTGAACATTGGTCTGGTATTCGTAAGGCAGATCATTTTGGTTATTCTCCGATGCAGAAACCGATCTATGGGGACATGCGATTTCGGTCACCAGGGATCAGTGAAGACTGTCTCTACCTGAATGTATGGCGTCCAAAGACCCTTGGTTCGGGCAAACTTCCTGTTTTAGTTTATTTTTACGGCGGAGGTTTCAATGCTGGTGATGGATCGGAAAATCGCTATGATGGTGAAAGTTTTGCCAAAGAAGGTCTTATTGTCGTTACTGTCAACTATCGCCTTGGTATCTTTGGCTTTTTTGCGCATCCAGCATTAACCGAGGAATCTCCGAAACATGCTTCCGGAAATTATGGACTGCTGGATCAGCATGCAGCTTTGGTTTGGGTCAAAAAAAATATTGCTGCATTTGGTGGGGATCCCGATGCCGTCACTATCGGTGGTGAGTCGGCAGGGAGTATGTCGGTTTCTGCCCAGATGACGAGTCCGTTGTCCAAAGGACTATTTAAACGTGCTATCGGTCAGAGCGGAAGTGTCTTTAACTTACGGTATGGTACNNGTGTTTTTAACTTGCGGTATGGCACGGCCTCTATTACTGAGCAAGAGCAACAGGGGACTGCGTTTGCAACGCGCATAAATGCCGAGGGGCTTGATAAGCTGCGTAAAATTCCTGCGGCAGAACTCCTTGATAAAGCCAGCGAACCGGGGGCCTTTGCGACCCGTTTGATTGTTGACGGCTATTTTCTGCCTAAATCTCCTTTGGCTATTTTTGAGGCAGGGGAACAGTCTAAAGTCCCGCTACTTGCAGGCTGGACGTCTACGGAAGGTCCATATACCGCCTACATGGGTAAATTGTATCCATCTCCGGAGAATTATGAAAAATTAGTAAGAGCACAATATGACCTTAAGGCTGACGAAGTGCTCAAGCTTTATCCTGGAAAGACAGAGGCGGAAGTCATTCGGTCAGCAACTGCCTTAGGTAGCGATAATTTTATCGTTTATAGTACCTGGAAATGGCTTGATCTGCAACGAAAGAATAGCGGTCAGCCAGTCTACGTTTATATATTCGGTAAACCGCGACCACCCATGCAACCGGCATACCGCGATGCTCAAACCGGGCTTGCCGGCGGAATTACCAAGAAATCTGCGCAGGAAGCTAAGGAAAAAAGCCCAGAGCCCCTGCCGGGTGCTTTCCATGCAAGTGATATTGAATATTTATTGGGAAATCTGCAGAGTAATGATGTTTTTGCCTGGACTGAAGATGATTACAAGGTATCAAAACTTGGTCAGCGGTACTTTGTTAATTTTATCAAGACGGGCGATCCAAATGGAAAAGGGCTGTCAACATGGCCGAAAACAACAGCACAAGATAAGCGCATGAATATTCTGAATTTGAATATCAAAGTAAAAGTAGCTGCCGAAGAATTTCGGAACAGATATCTTTTTCTGGATAAATTGTTTGTCGACCGTGAATATAAATCCAGATAAAAGCCTTATTTATTCAACTTATAGCAGTGGTTAAGTCGTTTATCTATCAGGTAAATTAAAGTGCTTTTTATTTTACACCCAAATAAAAACTATTTATCGCAAAGGGCTGTTATCAGATAGACTTTTGATAAAAGCGTATGGACGATATTGCCCTATGCAGGGAGATGTTAGACCGAGGACAGGTTTATCAAGAATCGTTTGTTGAATAGCGAGGGGCAACCAATTTAGGAAACTGAAGTACGATTTATGGCGTTTATTTTTGTAAATGATACGCATATAGAGCAAACTTGGATATATGACAATAAATCCTGATGTGATTATTATAGGCGGTGGTTTGGCCGGACTTACAAGTGCATTGCATCTGTCTAAACAAGGATTCAACGTGACGTTAATCGAAAAACATGATTTTCCTCGTCATAAGGTTTGCGGCGAATATGTTTCGAATGAAATTTTGGCCTACCTACATTGGCTGCAAGTGGATGTTGAATCGCTATATCCAACACACATTCAGGAGCTTGAGTTCACAACAGAAGGCGGGCAGATGAATAGGGTCAGGTTACCCTTGGGTGGGATTGGTATCAGTCGTTACGCGTTGGATGATCTGTTATATCAGCAAGCAAAAAGTAATGGCTGTACAATTGTTATTGCTACTGCAACAGGTATATCCTTTAGCGCTGATACATTTACTGTTTCGTTTCAAGATCAGGTATTAAGATCAAAAATTGTACTGGGCGCGTATGGAAAACGCAGCAATATCGATCAGCTCTTATCCCGTGATTTTATAACGAAAACCTCTCCTTGGATGGCTGTTAAGGCACACTATTCGGGCGATTTTCCGAATGACCTAATTGCCTTGCATCATTTTGAAGGAGGCTATTGTGGGATTTCCAAGGTCGAAGATAAGCGGATAAATTTATGTTATCTTGCCGATGTAAAAACGTTCAAGAGATACAAAAACATAGGTGATTATCAGAAGTATGTTTTGTCTAAAAACAGACATCTTAAGTATTTTTTTGAGCACAATAGGCTACTTTTTGAAAAACCGCTCACAATCAGTCAATTTTCATTTGATAAGAAATCAACGGTAGAAAACCATATTCTTATGATTGGTGATACAGCCGGTCTTATTCATCCATTCTGCGGAAATGGGATGGCGATGGCGATACACAGTGCAAAAATAGCTTCTGAGCTTGTCCTGGAATATTATCGGGGCCATATTCATTCACGAAAGCAATTGGAAAAGGCTTATGTCAAGCAATGGAATCGAACGTTTAAAAGACGCCTCTTATTCGGTCGACTTCTGTCGCGGCTGTTAAGCTATAAAATAGGGACCGCAGTTTTGATGAAGACTACCTCATTTTTTCCGAAAATGCTCAGCTGGATTATTAAACAAACTCATGGAAATGCAAGGTCAATAAAATGGGAATAAACACAAAACAGAGAACATCGGAGAATGAGATCATGGACGATTTTCTGCTCGAAGGAGAAGAACTTCGGACTACATTAGACAGGATAGCAAAGATTAATCGTTTTTTAGGCGGAAATAACATTACGCTGAACGGTGTAAAAAAATTACTTTCAACCAGCTGCAAGAATGAAACAATAACGATTGTGGATATTGGTTGTGGCAATGGGGACATGCTTCGCATGTTGAGCGATTATGGCAATAGACATCATATTAAGCTTTCAATGCTCGGTATAGATGCCAACCCCTATACAATAAATTATGCGGGGGATTTGTCGAAAGATTATACCAATATATCCTATTTGTGTGCGGATATCTTTGAAGAAAATTTTGACGATGTCAAGTATGACATTGTTCTGTGTACGCTTACCATACATCATTTTGACGATGAAGAGATCCTTCGTTTGCTAGGTAGTCTGGTCAACGTATCAAAATTAGGGGTCGTCATTAACGATTTACAAAGGAGTAAAATTGCTTACCGGCTTTTTCAAACCATTGCTGTTCTTTTTAGGTTAAATAGAATGACAAAAGTGGACGGGCTTGTTTCTATACTGCGTGGGTTTAAAAAAGAGGAACTTACACAATTCTCCAATAAACTGAAATTAGAAAATTATAGCATCCAATGGAAATGGGCCTTTCGTTACCAGTGGATAATTTCCAATATATGAATGTTAAAATAATAACTGTTGCTAAGCAACTCCCTAGATACTCTTGTGCTACCGTTGATATCCTTCCGCTATTGGATATTTGGCTCCATGGACAAGAGCCTCGCTTTATTAAGAAGATCAAGAAACTTTTCGAAGGCTCCGCTGTGGAAAGACGATATGCAATTATGGATCCGAGAGAGGTCTTCACTGCGACGTCTTTTGAAGAAAAAAATAATGTGTACTGCCGGGAGGCAACGGTCTTAGGGGAGCAAGCACTTCGTAAGGCCCTTGAACAGACGGGATGGGATCCGCAGTCTCTGGATTATATCATTACAGTGAGTTGTACTGGAATTATGATCCCCTCCCTAGACGCGTATCTCATCAATAAGATGAAACTCCGACAGGATATTGTGCGGTTACCAGTTACCGAAATGGGCTGTGTTGCCGGTGTTTCAGGTATTATTTATGCTAAAAATTTTCTTCAGGCCAATCCAGGCAAACGTGCTGCGGTCATTGCTGTAGAAGCGCCAACAGCAACTTTTCAGCTGGAAGATTTCTCCATGTCAAATATGGTCAGTGCCGCAATATTTGGAGATGGTGCAG
>NZ_DKSP01000086.1:4820-14621 GCF_002472745.1 Sphingobacterium sp. UBA7253
AGCTTGCTGTCTGCTTTCCTCCGGCGAGTCAGACAATGGTCCGGTGATTCTTGATCAGGAGATGTACCATTTTTATGATGCGGAAGATATTATGGGATTTAAGCTGACAAACAGCGGTATGCAGATGATACTGGATGTTGAAGTGCCGAATGTAATCGCGTCTCATTTTGATGCCGTTATACATCTATTTTTGAAGAAGAATCAGCTTAAAATTAAAGATATTGATTACATGATTTTTCATCCAGGTGGGAAAAAGATAGTCGCTACAATCGAAGATATTTTTGCTGAATTTGATAAAGATATTGAGGATACTAAGGCTGTGCTGGCACAGTATGGTAATATGTCGAGCGCTACCGTGTTATATGTCCTCGAACGTATTATGAAACGTAGTCCTCAGGTCGGTGAATTAGGGCTGATGCTGAGTTTCGGTCCTGGATTTTCGGCGCAGCGCGTTTTATTAAAGTGGTAACCTACAAAATTTGAATGATGGATCTGAATTCTATACTAGCGAAATTGCCTTACAGTGCCCCGTTTTTATTTGTCGATGCGTTGACCCATGTCGATGCGGAAGGTGTTGCAGGTACCTATACCTTTGATGAAAATTTGGATTTTTATAGAGGACATTTTAATGAAAAAGCGATCACTCCGGGCGTTATTCTGATCGAAACGATGGCCCAAATAGGTTTAGCTTGTTTGGGAATTTTTCTGCTCAATAAAGACTTTATACAGGGCTCTTCTATTGCATTGACTTCTACTGAAATACAATTTTTAAAACCCGTGTATCCGAAGGAAAAAGTGACGGTAATTTCAAAAAAAATATATTTTAGGTTTGGAAAGTTAAAGTGTGCGGTTGCGATGAAAAATGAAGCTGGACAGGAGGTTTGTAAAGGAATATTGGCAGGTATGATTACCGAGGAGCTATGAAGAGAGTTGTCATTACAGGATTAGGGGTCGTTGCACCCAATGGAGTGGGCGTACCGGCCTTTACACAGGCGCTAAAAGAGGGTGTCTCCGGTGTTAGACATGATGTGCAGTTGGAAAAATTGCAGTTTTCCTGTCAGATTGCTGGAATGCCACAAGTATCGGATGATCTCAAAAGACAATATTTCACGGAACTTGAGCTCAGGGGTTTTAACAGTACAGGCATATTATACGGTGTCATAGCTGGAATGGAGGCTTGGACAAATGCAGGTTTTCCTATTGCCTTAAATTCGGCCCCCGATTGGGATAGCGGAACAGTCTTTGGTTCAGGCACCTCAGGTATCGATAAGTTTCGGGAGAGTATTTATAAAATTGATGAGCTGCAAACACGTAGGCTAGGTAGTACAGTCGTTGCCCAAACGATGAACAGTGGTGTCAGTGCATATTTAGGTGGGAAATTAGGGCTCGGAAATCAGGTGACCACCAATTCCTCTGCCTGTGCTACCGGAACCGAAGCAATTCTAATGGCCTATGACCGGATTAGGTCCGGAAGAGCAAAGCGCATGCTAGCAGGTAGTACTGGAGATAGTGGGCCTTATATTTGGGGCGGTTTTGATGCACTGCGTGTCTGTAGTTCGCAATATAATGACCGCCCTGCGGAAGGATCTCGCCCAATGAGTGCAACAGCCGCAGGATTCGTCCCGGGGAGCGGAGCTGGAGCCCTGTTACTGGAAGATTTGGAAAGTGCCTTAGAACGCAAGGCCATGATATATGGCGAGTTATTGGGTGGTCAAGTAAATTCTGGAGGGCAACGGGGAACGGGCAGTATGACAGCTCCAAATGCTGATGCTGTACGCCGATGTATTGCGGAAGCCCTAAAAAATTCGGGCGTCTCCGGATGGGATGTCGATTCCATAAACGGTCATTTAACGGCAACGGCCAAAGATGCTTTTGAAATAGAAAACTGGACTGAGGCCCTTGGGCGTAAAGGGAAAGATTTTCCATTGATAAACTCGCTAAAAGGAATGACTGGGCATTGTCTCAGTGCGGCAGGTAGCATCGAATGCGTGGCCACAGTTTTGCAATTATATCATGGATTTGTATTTGGAAACAGTAATTGTACTGATTTACATCCTGAGATTGCAGCAATGATAGATCCATCAAGAATACCATTACTTCAAGTTGATGTCAAACCTTATATTATAGCCAAAGCGAGTTTCGGATTTGGGGATGTAAATGCCTGTTTAATATTTAAAAAATTTGATAACTAAACCTATGAACAGAGAAGAATTGATCGGTGCTTTAAAGCCAATTATAGCACCTTACACAACAAACGAAGAAGCATTTGGACAGCTTACAGAAAAGACTGATTTTATGCGTGATCTACAAATCAATTCAGCAAATTTGGTTGATATTGTCCTGGATATCGAAGATCAATTTGGGATCGTTATTGAAAATTCCGATATGGAACGTATGCTTAATGTCGGAGCTGCAGTCGAAATAATCGAAAGCAAGTTACAAGAAAAATGATTGGTAATGACGTTATCGACCTGGTTCAGTCTAGAAAAGATAGTAATTGGAGACGTAGGGGCTTTGTTTCAAAGCTATTTAATGAGCATGAACAACTGTTGATTGTGAACAGTCCAGATCCAGAAATTGTTGTTTGGCTCTTATGGAGCATGAAAGAGGCTGCCTATAAAATATGGAATAGACAGACAGGAATTCGGAAATATATACCTAAAGGGTTGCTATGTTCAGTTATTGAACGGTCTTCTAGCAACGCAACGGGAGAAGTCATCTGTGAAGGGAAGAGGTATTACACTAAGACCATTGTTTGCCCTGATTTTATACATACCATCGCAGTTGGCGAATTGGTTCATTTAGGCAATATTGTAGAAATCGAAAAAGGTGAAATTGTTAAAGATGCTCAGGGGATACCAAGCATCATTCTGAAAGATAGCGGCACACACTTACCCGTTTCTGTAAGTAACCATGGCCGTTTTGAGAGAATAGTTGCGATTACATGAAAAAGTTAGTGTCATTAACCTTTATGTTTTATGTAACTATATGTCATTAGTTGTACTATTCCAATTTATATGTTTAATGTTTTTTTTAATAGCGGCATTATACGATTGAGTTTTTTCCTGCAGCCTCCTAGTTGCATTGCATAACTAGGAGAGCCTGATGACAGCAGCTATTTTTCAATTCATAAGATAGCTAGCTAGGGTAGATCTGAAAGAAAAATTCCAAGAACCACGTATAGCTTATCAACTTAGTCAGACGAGCAAACACCTTATTGCACTTGGATTGATTCTTCCCGAAGCATCTGTTTGAATTTGGGATCTCGTATATAACGACTAAAATCATGGCTTGACATTCCTGTGAAATCAGTCATAGAAAAGATGCTGTAATTTTTCTTAAGGGCGTTATAACTTTCCTCTTTGTATCCAAGATCAGTTGGATTAAGTTTGTTCGATAAGAATCCAAAAAACTTCTTCAACATCTTGTCCGTTCCGTTGATCGTGATGTGTATTTTCTTGACTTGTGAGCTGAGATTCACAAATTTTTTTGTGTTACTCGCCGTATCCGTATATTGAAACTCGGAAAGTCCTATCGCTGGAGCCAGCATAATGCAGGTAATTCTATTTTTGTTTTCTAACAATGGCTTTGCCCGCTCGATATCAACATTGTGAACGTCTTTTGCTTGAGCAGAAAATGAGCTATTGTATTCAGGATTTGAAATAGCGCTCATAACCACAGATGCTCCACGACTATGTGATATGATGAAGACATCCTTATCGGCCATATTGTTCAGTATACGTCTTAATCCAAATTCACCGGCCATCTGGCTAAAAGAGGCCGCTGAAAACCAGTTTTTGGCGGAACGAAAAGGGGAGGTAGATCGTAGACCATCCCAATAAAATCGAATGATTTCATCGGTTTTAGGGTTTGTAACGATATGATCGGAAATATATTTATATTGTTTTACAACAGATTCTTCATCAGCATTGAAGCCATGGACTAAAATAAACACACGTTTTTTTGGGGCAATACGTTTAGACAAACGCAGCATGTTACCGCGTTCAAAAGCGAGTAATTGTTCGCGATCCCCTCTGTCGGTGGCAATTTTCATAAGCGAATAAGGATCTCGAGCAGCTTTATTGGAAGGAATGCCATAATTTTTCTTCCAATTGTCGGGGTAGAAATTACCATTTTGATCCACAAATGAATACCATAGGTTAGGATCTACACCGGTATTGGGGGTAGCCGAATCGGGAAGATTATGGATAAGGCCACACGAAGTGAACAAGCTGATAACGATGATAATATAGAAAAAATACCTTTTGTTCATATGATTTATTTTCTACTATTCCTGAATTTAATTTTTAACTAGGATCCAATGGCTACTAAATTGGATATATTTTCACAAAAAAGCGATTTGTTGTAATATAGTCATTATTTTGGATAGCGAAAAGTAGGCTTGTATTTTGAACCGTTAATGTTTGCTGAAATTTAGCGGTACCAAGCTACAAATCATTTCTTTGTGATTAAATAAAGTTTGTTGCGTTGGTTGGTGAAAAGTTGATAATTTAAAGCTGGATTCGTATAAAAACCATAGGCATTAAATTGGTCGGTATTCTCAAAGGTTAGTGTGCCGATGTTTTTATTGTTGATATCGACTTGAGACCAATGCCATTTTTCGTCCAAATATAAGCTGTCTTTAAATCTTAAGGTGTCATTTTCGACAATAAGCTGTGAGAATAGGCAGCCTTGCCAAAGATCTCCTTTTTCATATTTCCCCGTTTTGACGTCATGTCTATTGCGAACACGTTTGATTTTCTGGTAATAAACTGATCTAATGTTAGGGGGAGTAGTATTCGTTACCCATTCATTCTTATCCCAGTGACCGAAAAGATCATTTACGGTACGGCCCTTAGATGAGCTCTGTGGGTCTAAATTATTATCATCCGATATGTTTTCGTTGAATACATATCATTTATCGTCCATAAAATAAGTTCGCTTTGTATAGCTTTTCGAATTGCTTTGATCGAAATGATAGATTTTCTCTGACAGCAGATAGGTGGCTTTACTTTTAATATCATTTAGTTTTTGGTCTTGTTTATCTGTGGACCAATTTAGATTTGCTTTGAATACTTCAATTGTTTTTTTTGTAGTATCTCCATTCAATGGCCAGCTGCGAAAGTAATGTTTGGAAACGTTGATCAAATACCCTTCAAATAAAACTTCTGAATCCTCATCCTTGTCCTGTTTAAAGGAGTATTCATCAATCTGCTTACCATCTTTATCCAGTCTATAGCATGTATGAATAACTGTTGATGGACTATCAGTGTCGATTGCACCGGTTAAACAATGAATGATTAATTCATTGTTTTTGGTCAAAAACTGATCTATAGGGTGGTCACTTGCCTTGAAGAGTATGATTTCATGTTTCCCAAACTGGTTTTTTAGCTTGTTAATGTCATCATATTTGCTGTATTCATTTGGCAGTTTTGAGGAGTGGAAAAAGTTTTGAAGCCTAATATCGATATCAAAAATACCATTTGTATAAATAATAGTGCATGCGATCAGGGCACATCCCAGTAAGTAGTACTTCAAATTGCGTGTATCCTTTACCAGCAAAAAGAAATGGAAAAATATCCAGCTCAGTAAGCAAACAAGAGGTGAAAAAATAATATAACTCAACTTTTCACTGCTGCTTAGATCAAAAACGAAAAAACTGATGAGATATGCCGTCATAAAGATTAGGCATAATATAAAAGACTTCAATAACAGTTTCTTTTTGGCTTTCTTCGGTTCCTGATCTATCTGTTGCAATATCTTATAATTTAGTATACGCTATATCCGATCTAACGCTGGACCGATATAGGTGTAATTTAACTTTTTTCTTTAAGGTTTCAAATAATAGATTAAAATCGTTATTCTAACAGCATCCATAGCGTTTCATTCATTTCTATTGGATCTTGGGAAAACTTCCTTAACTCCACCTTTTGTTAAAATAATGGAATTATAGCCATCTGTTTTGTCTTCAACAAACTCGATCGTTCTGTCGTTGTCGTCTGCTCTGAAAAATTTTGTTTTAGACTCGGGAATGAGTTCAATATCCGCATCATTATAATAGAGTTTGCCATCAATTTTTAATATCCGTATTTTTCCATACTCACCCACATAGTTATTGTATATGGTCGTATCTATTTTGGCGCGACGATGTTTGTAGGGCATTTCTACTTCTTTACCAAAGGCAATTGCTGAAAGTCCGTAACCTATGATATGGGAGGCTGAGCCGTTATTAGAAAGGACAGTGACAAAGAGTTTGTCGTCAGTAAATCGATTAAAAGAAGTCATTGTCCCAAAGAATCCGCCGTCATGTGCAATCAAATAATGTCCGTGATTATAAAATGGATTGATGATGAATCCATAGCCCCAATTTTCGGAGTTATATGGTGTAAACATTTTTTTCTTCATTGCGGCTGATAGAATCGTTGTTCCATAAAGTGCTTGGTCCCAAATGGCTAGATCTTCCACGGTTGAATAAATACCGTCGTGACCTAGGTTGATCTCCCAGTTGATATAGGGGTTATGGATAAAACCTTCGTCATTATGATAATATACTTTTGCTTTTTTCGGCACGATGGATTCATTGTTACTAACTCCGGTGTTATTCATCCCAGCTTTATCAAATATATTTTTCTTTAAAAAAGTAGCGTAATGCTCACCGGAGACTTTTTCAATAATCTTTGCTAACAAATAATAACCGATATTACTATAGGCGCTATTTGTTCCCGGTGAGAATTCGAAAGGAATTTTCTTGATGGCGGCATAAGCAGAATCGCGACTTATGCTGCTTAACGCGATTTCTTTGAAGCCCATAGCAAGTCCGGAGCTGTGTGACAGTAACATGTGGATGCTGATACTATCGGCTTTTGGATAATCGGGGAAAAATTTACTGAGTTTATCATTTAGGGATAACCGCCCACTGTCGACGAGCTGTAAAATAGCGGCTGCGGTAAATTGTTTTGTGACCGATGCCAACTGGAATTTAGTGTCTAACGTGTTTTTTATATTCCATTCATAATCTGCCAAACCGTAGGCTTTTTTTAATAAAATAGTGCCATTTTTCATGACAAGAACTGTTCCACTAAAATTATTTACATCAGCTTGTGCCTGCATTTAGGCTGCAAGTTTGGCTGATGTTTTTTCTTGGGCCACAAGAAAAACTGGACAAAGCATAAGTAGGATTAAAAGCTTCATAACGTATTGCATAAATAATTATGGAGCAATGTTACTGTTCAATAAAATAGTGTGATTGTATTTTTGTAAACCTGCTAAATAAAAATCCATTTTATCTGGCTCCGTTCGAGATTACCTATTTTGGAAAAGAAAACTTTTGGCGTAAATCCTGTTAATTTTTTAAAATCTCTAATCATGTGGGACTGATCGAAATAATCCAGGTTATAAGACAGACCTATTTTGTTTCTATCTTCGAGGTGGCTTTGAATTGCAGCTCGAAATCTGATGATTTTTTTGAATTGGGAGGGGGTTTTACAGATATGTTGATCAAATTGCTTATTTATGGTTGTTCTCGATCTTCTTGTTTTTAGCGAAAATTCTGACATCGATTGATTGACGTTGCTTGTATCTAACATTTCGGTAATTATGTTTTCGAGCAACGCATTTTTAAATGGCCAAAATTTTGATATCCAATAGTGTTCTAATGCCTTGATTCGCCCGTCCTGGTCATCTATGGACAGGATGGATCTCATAGCATCTTTATAATCCAGGTGTGGGTTAAAATCGGGAAATGTTCCGCTGTTATAATCGCTTAAATCATTGGGTATAAAAGCATTTATCCCAAGAGGTTTGAAGTAAGTGGTAATTTCATTTATTTTCCCCTCGTAACACACTAAAACAGGTTCATTAAAATTGCATACAAGGTTTGTTTCTATCGAATTGGATGGAAAATGCTTCGTAATCACCTTATTTGGGCTTACCATCGTTTGGGTCTGCTCACTTATCGTCACAATGGTGTAAATACTCGGAAACGTAAAATATGCCGTCGCTTTTTCTTCGTCAGTTTTCTCAAGTATATAGAAGCATTCAATATATTTTTTTAGGAGTAAGCTCTCTGGTCTATATATTTTTATCGTCATCTCTTTTCTTCATGTAAATAGGCGTTGTTCTTGCCTCATCCTTTTAAACTTGGAAGTATTTGATAATCGATTTAAATATAGAGAACCTTTATGATAATTTTCACCAAGCTTTATTTCTTAAAACATTTATTTTTAGATTGAGGAAACGATGAATCCGATAGAGATTAATTTTTATTGTAATTTAGTAGCTAATTAACCATTTAATTAAAAAACAAAATGAACGATTTGAACCCGGAAGAGAATTACATCGCAATAAACAAACACTCGTGGAATAACAGAACGGATACGCATTTAAAATCAGATTTTTACAATCTAACAGGATTTTTAAAAGGGGAGACTTCATTAAATTCAATTGAATTAGCATTATTGGGTGATATCAGTGGGAAAAAAATATTACACCTACAATGTCATTTCGGACAGGATACAATTTCTTTGAGTAGACTTGGCGCAAAAGTTACTGGTGTTGACCTATCTGACAAGGCTATAGAAAGCGCCCGCGAAATTGCGAAAGATATGCATGCTGATGTGCAGTTTATCTGTTGTGATCTGTATGAGCTTGAAAATCATCTTGATGAACAATTTGATCTAGTCTTTACAAGTTACGGAACGATTACTTGGTTACCTGATTTAGATAAATGGGCGAAAATAATTTCACGTTTCTTGAAACCGAAAGGGAAGTTTATTTTTGTCGAGTTTCATCCAGTTGTTTGGATGTTCGACGACAATTTTGATAAAATTGGCTATAACTATTTTAATATTGCTCCAATTGTTGAAACAGAGCAGGGAACCTATGCCGATAAAGATGCCGCTATTTCGCAGTCCTATGTCACCTGGAATCATAGTATGAGTGAGGTCGTTGGTGCTTTACTTCATAATGGGCTGAACATTCAAGACCTGAACGAATTTGACTATTCACCTTATCCCATTTTTAAAAACATGACAGAGCTAGATCCTAAAAAATTCAGAATAGCCCATTTGGGAAATAAGATTCCGATGGTCTATGCTATTGTTGCGCGTAAAAGTGAATAAATAAAATTCTGGGAATCGACCTGGTACTTATTTCTTTTTCAAATAACGATTTATCATGGGGCTAAAATCTATTTTGGATGAAACCTGAATATGTTCTGCCAATACTGAGGCGGGAAATTCATCCAAAGTTTTGAAATTAATACAGCCTTTTTGAAACTTGGCTTTCGGTATTTTTAATTTTAGTTCTTCCATTAATTCGGGGTTAGTATAGATGACCAAGGAATGGAATGAAATATAATGCTTCGCGACTGTTAACCCGTATTTAAATACACCTTGTTCATTAAAGCTGATTGCATTAGGGTTTGACATGAATTTTCCAAAGCTTTCCGAAACGGTATTGTCATTTTCTGATATTGCTTTCCGAAATTGACGAATTATTTGTTGCTCAGTGTCTGAAAGTGTATCAATATATTGATCTATTTCCATTAATTTTTTATTGTCCATAAAGGCTGTAGTTGTTCGCTAAAAATATTAAATTTTCTTTTATATCGATGTAGGCCAGCAGAAAAAGATTCGATAATTTATCTTCGATATATTTTGACCTGTCTTTAAAATTTTACCCCTCTTTATTTGTGATTTTACCCCTTGTGGTTGATAAGTTATTTATAATTTAATGTTATTAATCAAATTATAAAATTCGTATTCGTCGGAATTAGAATACGTCACATCTGTCCTAAATAAA
>NZ_DKSP01000070.1:0-5369 GCF_002472745.1 Sphingobacterium sp. UBA7253
ACTTCCGCATTAGGATTTCTTATGATGTCGCAAATATAAAAACCAAAGTGATATCTTGCAAATCGATAAGCGAGATTCCTCCTCCTAAATACGGATCATCCTGTTTATGAATGGAATATTTTTCAATAGGATCCTTGTTTCTTTAATCATGTGATCAGCAGACGGCTTGTTTATCCAATTTTTTGATGAAATGCTTGCTGTCCTAATCAAGTTTTGTTAAGGCCTTTGAATTTCGTAACAAAAATACATATTGAAAGAAGTCTGTTGTATGATTCTTTTCAGCAGGTATGATATTTGCGCCAAAAAGCCGTGATTTTACAGTTATTAAATCTTGAGAAGTAGCATAAGGTGAATGTGCTGCATTGAGTTTAAATAACGATATACTATTTGGTCGACTTAATTCTTTTAGATCCTGAATGCCTTTCACGAGCATAAGTGGGCCATCTGCATTTACCCAATCTACTTTTTCATCTTCAGGGGTTGGAAATTGAGGATTCTTTGGAAGATACATTTCACTAGCAATGGTATAACTAACAAAGCTAGATACTTTATAGCCGCTATTTTTCAAGCGTGTAGCAAAAGGATCATTGGTTGCATCCTTTCCTTTTTGTAAAACATGAAAAAAACCAAATAGTCCATATAGTTTCTGACCATCAATATGGTGATTTTTAATATAATTTTCCAAATTTAACAGCATAGCTGAATCCCTGGATACGTCAGATTTATCCGCTGTAAAGCTTTTGTCTATGCCAATAACAGTGATTTTTGCCGAATCGGCAAGGTGGCGGTTATAATCATAAATTTCGACCCATTTTTGATATAGCTCTAAACTAGACTGTTGCGGGATACGTTTGCGAATGGAGCGAACCACATCTTTCAGTAGGGCGTTATCTTTTAGCGGCTTGGATAAAAAGCTGTTTAGTTTGTTGGCATTTGTACTATCCATCTCAGCAATGTAATATTTAACACCAAGCTTTTTGTTCAAATAAAATAACAGCTCTTTGTCCAACTTTTGATTGTCTGCGTAGCCATGAATTTCCCCAAGTAAGAAAATATCCGAATTATAGAAGCTATTATCGAATAGAGAATCTACAATACGATCCTTAATCTCCGTTTTATGAAGCTTGAGGTACGCTATATTTTCCGCGTTGGTATTTCCTATAAATATCCGATTGGAAATGAAAAAATAGAGAAATAATAGCCCAATAATAGCCAGTATAGAAAAAAATGTAATCTTAATAAATTTAAAAAACTTTTTCATAAATGAGGTTTTGGCAAAGGTATTATTTTTCAAGGAATGAACCAATAAGTATCCATGCATATAATTAAAATATATGTATTGGTGTTTTTAAAAATTGGGTCATTCTTTAATAGAATTGGGTCATTCTTTAATAGAATTGGGTCATTTTTCAATGACTATTTCCATAGGACGATTGTTGGCGCACAGTGAACCGCTGCGGGCTTATTTTACAGTTTTTTGTACAATAACAGCGATTTTGTAGTTACCCCGTAGCGTTTGTGTCCCTTGTTCCTTGTTCGGATAAGGGGCGATATCCTGTAATGAAATGGTATATCCGTTGGTGTTGGCAGTTCTTTGGTAACCTCTATCCTGTAGGTCTATTGTTGCGAGCTTTATTGTCGTGGGTTTAGTTGCTTTTTCTGCGATCTCAATTTCTGCTACTGCAACTCCAGACCAAATACAGTTGACGCCTTCAGGGCAACGGCTATCTTCTGAAATACCATTAAATTTGATCTTGATCGGATATTCTCGCAATGATTTTCTTTGTCCCTCAGCTAAGGATACACTTTCTCTCTCTGTTCTATTTCCAATATTTTCCTTTTGCGTTGCACAACCCGCTAGCGAACAGAATCCTAGCCCAATAATAATCGTTTTATAATTCATCATCTTCACCGAAATAAAACTAGTATAAATGTTATCCAGTTATCTAGTCATTACTACCAAAATTAAGCCATATTTAAGAAAACGTGCTAATCTTTCGACTCTTAATAGCGCTAAGCTCCTACTTGAATCATTGCTGGGCTTTTGCGATTATTGCTGTGATCCATTTTCATCATGATCTGGCTTTTCAGATTCTTCACAGCGCGAAAAAAATAGACTGGTAATTGACAGTTTTGATGGATCGAATTGTTCGTCTTTCAGAAGCAACAGATTCTGACTGATGTATTTATTTAAGTATCGATCGTCTTGCTCAGGATTGCCAGCAAAATAGGCCTCATTTTCCGATGCAAACTTACTTACATATCTATTGGTGACAGTATCCAAGACGTACTGTTCGAGGTCAGGATAAAATAGGGTATAATATGCGTTACTAAATATTGCTAGGGGGTCAATATAATTTGCCCGATCATAATCCTTCTTCATGGTCAATATTTCGTGCCAGTGTTCTTGATTTGAACCGTCTTGATTTTCTCTTAAAAAACCTCTTTCTCCACCGTAATTGGAGAGTCTGATGGCTAATTTATTCCCTTCAGCCAAATATAGGAAAGCGCTGAAATGTTGAGGTGCACGTTGGGGTCTGTTATAAACAGCTATAAAATCATTGAATTTTTCTTCATTGCTATACTGAAAGACTTGATAAGTACTGTCATGTTCCATAAACTGGTTTTGTACAATAAATTTAAGCGATTGAACCGGTTTGGATTCCTGATGAACAAAAGGGGGGCTGAAACAGTTTGCCTTGTCATTGAAAACCCGATGTGTACTGTCATTATCAAATTGTACATAGGTTTTACCTTCTTCAAAACCTGCCAAATTGATACAAGTACTGTCTGTGAAATTAGGCTTGTGACGCCCATACAGTTGAAATAAAGGGGCTTCATCTGGATAGAAAAGCAGGTAGTCTTTTTCAAAAACATAGGAGCCGAAAACAGATGTAGCATAACCATATAACAGAAATCTGCCATCTTCAAAAAGACAAATCCCGCTATTACCACCATACTGTCCACTGATGGTCTTTGCCTTATCTTTTCCGTTTGGAAAATAGTGAGTGACTTGCTGTGCTTTACTATTTGTTACCATAAGGATAAGACTAATTAAGCCTAGAATTTTTTTAATGAATGACGTGCTTTTACTTTCTTTCCGCATATCTTTTGTTATTTATCAAATTTAAACCATTGCAACACTGGTTCAATGGTGGTATTTACAATCCGTGCAGGCATTTTACGATTCGCCGAAACCTGTAATGGGGCAAACTAACACATATTCACGCGCTTGGTAAATTAGTGGTTTTATCCGTCGTATTTTCAATTTACATTAACATTTTTTTCCACCTATTAGAACAAAATATACCCCTACTTAGACCGCTGGTTCGAATATCTTTGATTCTCGTCTGATGAACACTTCGCCTGCTTTGGATGTTCATGGAAATTTATGATGATTTTATTATAGCCAATAAGATAAATAGATGTCAACACTAACCCGTATAAATGCATATATGCATCTCAAAAAACATATTCGAATGAATGTAATTGCAGATCTTGATATGAGTATTTTCTATTTTAAGAAAAGACCTTTCATCGTGATGGATTTGTCAAATGAAAAGATATATTTCAATGATAGTGGATTAGAATGGTTGCGTTCAGAAAAACAAATATTGCAGCCTGTTCAATGGACTCGGAGTAAGTATCTTCCCCCCAAAAATTGGGTGGGACTAGCTGTTAATAACCAAAGAGATGATTTGATTATCCAGTTAATTGATGAATTTTATCTGGCGACATGTGATATGCTATCGATAAATCCAATTTCTAAGGGGAATTCGTCCGACAAAATAAAGCTTTAGACAGATTTTAATAGATTTAAATGTGATTCGTCCTCCCAGGCGGAATCAAATCATGAAAAACTAGCATTGAAAATTAGAAATACAAAAAAGAGTAAATTAGTACGATATGGTGGAAGCAAATCATGCATTGCGTATTAAAATATAAATAATAATGAGGATTAACAGAAAATAGGCTAACTTATATTAGGTATTTTAACCCGTTTTATAGGTACTTTAACTTGTTTTGTCTTTGCTGCTTTTTTTTTAAATTTTTAATTTTCATCTTTAGCGTATTATAAACGTAAAATTTGAGTCCATTACACAACCTTTCTGAAGAAACATTGATTCTTTTATTGAAAAAAAAAAATCAACAGGCTTTTAGTTATCTTTATGATCACTATGCCGATGCACTCTTTGGTGTGGTTTGTCGTATCGTGGTCTCAACGGAGCATGCGGAAGAAGTCATCCAAGATGTATTCGTCAAAATTTGGCGATATATCGATGTTTTCGATGCAGAAAAAGGCCGCCTTTATACCTGGATGATTAACATTGCCCGCAATACAGCCCTCGATCATCGAAAATCAAAAGCTATCGTAAACGAGCAGAAAAACCAACCGCTCTCAAATATCGTAAATAGGGAGGAAGAACAAGATCTAAGTCAGGGCGAACAACACACGAAAGCAGATTTTATTGGATTTAAAAATATTTTAGATAAATTGAAGCCGGAATGGCGAATCTTGATTGAGATGGCCTACTATGAAGGATATACACAACAAGAAATCGCTGAACAGCTTGATGTGCCGCTAGGAACAGTAAAAACACGTACCAGGGCAGCTTTTATACAATTACAACAATTACTAAAAGAGTACCGCTAGTTTTGGATATTAGAGCATACATATCGTCGGGGATTATTGAATCGTACGTTTTGGGACTTGCTTCTGAAGAGGAAGTGAGCATCTTGAATTGTATCCGAAAAAATAATAGCGAAGTGGAACAAGCCATCATCGAAGCAGAGATTGCACTCGAAGATTTGGCCGATAGCCAAGCGATAGAGATGCCTATGCAATTAAAACAGGATATATGGAATAAACTCATTGCAGAAAATCTAGTACCAAACGAAGATCATAAAATTGATGAAACATTAGTACCTTCTTCTACGGACCATAACGACGTAATTGTTATGGATACCGAAAAGAAAACGCTTGTTGCTCGATCATACAAGTGGACTATTGCTGCAAGCCTATTGTTAGCCGTTAGTATTGGTGCTAATATCTTCCTATATCAATGTAAACAAGATACAGCGAATAAGCTAAATCAGACGACGTCCTTACTTGATGCTGAGCAGGCAAAACTTGCTACCCTACAGGATAAATGGGCTCTCGTTCAAAATCCAGCAATAAAAACAATCCCTCTGAAGGGGGTAGAAACTAAACCCGATTACCTTGCTTTGGTATTCTGGGATCAAGTATCAAAGACGGTTTATCTGAGTATTGAGCACATGCCTGTTGCACCCAAAGGTAAGCAATATCAACTGTGGGCAATGGTCGATGGTAAACCTGTTAATGCCGGTGTTTTTCCACTTGACTTAAA
>NZ_DKSP01000070.1:5473-27486 GCF_002472745.1 Sphingobacterium sp. UBA7253
CTTAAAAGGAGATACAGCAAGTAAGATGCTGGATATTCCAAAGGCCCAGGCTTTTGCTATTACCCTCGAAGATGAAGGCGGCAAAGATGTACCGACACTCACAGCATTATGTGTAATGGGGAGTATATAAAAAACAATGCCCTGATGGGATAAACCGATCAGGACATGCTAAAAACAGGTAAACTACGTCTTTTGTTAGGATTTTATAAAAAGACCTGCAATATTAAGTACAGCTTCTGCAGTTAGAGGTTCATCGAAAGACTGGGTTGCTGCATTGGTCGAAATTTTCCCCATGGCACCTGCCAATGTTGTAATATCCACTCCCGCTTGTGTTATATTATTTTCGCCTGCATATACCGGATCGACAACTGCGCCAATACCACTGTCATTACTTCCTGTAATCCAAGGTTTTTGATTGGCAGCTCCACCTCCGCGAGCACGACGCATTTGGCGGATATGAGAGGCATGTCGTGCCTCAACAGAATGGATCTGAAGCGCCGCAGTCAGTACAACACGATTGCCGAGTAAAATTCCCGCTTGCCCTTTATAAGCTCTTACCCCGGTGTCTTCAAATGCTTGTGCGATAGCTAAAAATGTGTCGTAGTCACTGAAAACATTGCCGAAAGTCCCCCCAGCGGTGAAATCAAAGATTGGCTTTGAAACAGCTTTATTGCCTAATACCTGTTTAAGAAAATTCACATGTGCAATTTCATGGTCACGAATGGTGGTTATCGCACCGAGTGGTTTACCTGTGGGGATAAGACCTGCTTTGGCAACAGCCATAGTGTAGTATTCTGCTTCGAGATATTCCAAAGTCAACGCATAGTTGAGTACTCCATTGACATCTGTGGGAGCCGTAGCACCATAAGCTTTTTTAAAGAGCTCACCTATCATAAAGGGCAGGGCAGCCAAAGTTATTTTTTTGCTCATTGAAGCCAAACTTTTAATTGCTTCGCGACGAGGGCTGATGCGATCGCTGAATTCAGGATCTACAGCATTTATTTGTTCAAAAACGTTTAAGAGATTCATGATAATCAGTTTTTAGGTGAATTAATAAGTTGGTAGATCGCTCACATCAATCTTGGATTTAATAAATGGCGCTGCGGCACTAAGGACAACGCTTGGACTCTTTGCGACATCAAGACCATTTGAATCCACTACTTCCTGATTGGCAAAGCTACCATTGTCGATCATATCCCTGACCCAGGCGGCATGTCTAGCTTCAACAGACACGATCTTGCCAGCCAACAGTAAATAATTGACATCTTTTATTAACCATCCAGCACCATTGTAGGCCGAAACGCCAAGATCTTCAAATGTTTTTGCTGTTGCCAGTACCGTTTCGCGGCTGCTGAAATTGATACCGCCTAAATTAAATTCAAGACTTGAAATGGCTTTGGCCCCTAGGGCTACCTTGAAAAACTCACGATGAGCAATTTCATGATCACGGATATCCGTAAAAAAAGTTTTTTCCATGTCCGTCATGCCACTATAGGGGTTGTTGACTAGCTGGATATAAAATGCAGCTTCAAGTTGTTCAAGTGCATAGGCATAATTTAGGATGGCAATGTCGCCGCTACCAAAGTACATGCCCTTACCACCGTTATCCATGCCATCATCGTGGTCTTTTTTGCAGCTCGACATACCCAGGATGGCTAATGTAGCAGCACTGGCTCCTGCATATTTTAAAAAATCTCTTCGTCTGAGATCTCTTTTGTCCATGTCACTATTGGAGTTCAATAGTGTTTCGTTGTGGGAGGTTATCTTTTCCATAACAAAAGTCTTTTAGTTTATAATTTTTTTCTGTACTTATACCCATTTACGACTTTTTGGAAAGCTTGGATTTCATAAATTCTTTTTTTTTAAAATATATTTTTGGCATTGAAAAACCGATATAATCTTCTCCCTTTTGGGAACCGAAGGCAGCACGGCGCTTATTATCGGTGATCTTTTAATCTAATAGTTTGTTTTTTATTTAAAACTATTTTAATACAGCGGTGTTCATGATTATATTTTATCATGCTATTACCGCTGGTTTTCTACTTTTTACGATAGACTAAGAAAAGTTAAAACCAAATCGATATTAATTGGGCATTGGAATGATTCAAATCAATCGTTAAAGATTAGTGAAATATTATTTGTACGTTAGCGCATGCTATACATTTGGACCTATAAAGACTTCGAAGATAAAATTATTAACAATACAGGCTTTTGAATGAACGCTAAATTATCGCCAAAGAATGAATCAGATCGGATACGCGTGTTGCATGAATACGAAATTTTAAACACAGCAGCCGAGGAAGAGTTTGACCGCATTACGAAAATTGCATCACTAGTCTGCGGTACACCCATCTCATTGATTTCACTAGTGGATAAGGATATGCAGTGGTTTAAATCGCGGGTTGGCTTGGAGATAGACGAAACAACGCGCGATGTTTCTTTTTGCCAATATACGCTGGAAGAAGATCAGCTGATGGAAGTTGAGGACGCCAAAAAAGACGATCGCTTCAAATCGAATGAACTCGTTACCTTAGAACCAAACATTCGCTATTATGCTGGATTACCATTAATCGATCCCAACGGATATGCCTTAGGGGCCTTATGTGTTATTGATCGTGTTCCAAGGCAGCTCGATCAGCATCAAAAAGAGATCCTAACCCTTCTTCGGGATGAGGTTGTCGCGCTTATTGTCAACAGAAAAGAAAAAGAAAAGTATAAAGAAAGTGAACAAAAACTGAAAGCATTTTTCGATAACTCTCAGGGACTTATGTGTACGCATGATCTGAAGGGCAATTTTATAGCCGTCAATGAAGCTGGAGCCAAGACTTTGGGCTATACACGGGAGGAGATTCAGTTACGATCACTTTTTGATATTGTCCCATCGGAGGGGCACAAGAATTTACAGGACTATCTGGGCGCAATTGTTCAACGCGGAACAATCAAAGGAGAAATGCGAACCTTGACACGCTCGGGTGAGACGCGTACCTGGATGTTTAATAATATTTTGCAGACCAATGGGAACAAAATACCCTATGTGATTGGCAATGCCGTGGATATTACGGAACAGCATTTTCTAGAAAAGGAACTGAAGCATGCCCAAGCAACATTGATGCGGACTGGAAGGGTAGCTAGAATTGGAGGCTGGGAATATACGCCTGCTGATGGGAAGATTGTTTGGTCCGAAATTACGCGAGAAATTCATGAAGTACCCGAAGACTATGAACCAGAGCTAACAACTGCGTTACAGTTCTATAAAGCGGGATCAAGTAGGAATAAAATACGGACTGCCATTGAACATGCACTCGCTACGGGAGAAGCTTGGGATTTGGAGCTTGAGATTGTCACCTTCGCTGGTCATGAAATGTGGATACGTGCATTGGGAAATGCTGATTTTGAAAATGGCCATTGCGTTCGTTTATACGGTACCTTTCAGGATATTGATAAGCGTAAACGCATCGAAGCAGAGTCTTCGAATTCAAAAAAACTGCTTTCAGAAGTATTGGATGCAACCTCCGCTGTAGCTATTATCGCGACCGATACGACTGGTGTAGTCACATTGTTTAATACAGGAGCGGAAAACCTTTTGGGATACCGCAGTGAAGAGGTCATTGGGAAATTGGGGCTTGAACATTTTCATTTGAAAGAGGAGCTCGTGTTGAGAGCTAAGGAACTGGAAGTTGAATTAGGACGTTCGGTAGATAAACTTCGTTTCTTTGTAGATATGGCAGAGCTGCATGGTGCTGAACAGCGAGAGTGGACCTATTGTCGAAAAGATGGATCTAGATTGTATGTTTCCTTAGCCGTTACATTTATTCGGGATATTAACGAAAATGTTATCGGTTATCTTGCGATTGCAACTGATATTAGCCGGATTATTCATCAACGGGAAGAGCTGGAAAAGGCGAAATTAGTAGCTGAACAGGCAAGTGCAGCAAAATCACAATTTTTGGCAAATATGAGCCATGAGCTTCGTACACCTTTGAATGGGATTGTTGGCTTTACCGATTTGTTGCTTGGGACAGCACTTGAAGATACTCAAAGGGAATATCTGAGTATCGTTGATCAATCAGCCAATTTATTGCTTGGAATTGTAAACGACATTCTAGATTTCTCCAAAATTGAGGCTGGCAAACTAGAACTGGACGTTGAACAGACGGATCTTCAGGACTTGGTTATTCAACTGACAAACTTTCTCAATATGCAGATCAAAGCCAAAAATTTAGAGTTTTATCTGAATATCGCGGCCGATGTGCCACATTATATTTGGGTTGATGCCCTCCGTATCAAGCAAGTATTGATGAATTTATTGAGCAACGCCACAAAATTTACCGAGAAGGGAACCGTTGAACTCAGCATTACAGTAGAATCACATGATGCCACCCAGGCTGTTCTGTGCTTTAGCGTCAAAGATACAGGCATAGGTATCAAAGAGGACAATGTGGAACGGATATTTGATGCATTCACACAGGAAGATAACTCGATGACTAAACGTTATGGGGGAACTGGCCTTGGACTAACAATATCGAATAAATTGCTTAAAATGATGGGCAGTGAATTGAAATTGGAGAGTACCTTTGGTGCCGGTAGTCGTTTCTTTTTCACTATTAATGTTCCCGCCGTTTGGGAAATTAATGCGTGGGATGAATTAAAAAAAATAAAGGATGTACTAATTGTTGCAGAGGAAGAGTCGGAGCGAAATGATTTGGATCGGATGTTATCGTTAAAGAAGATTAATACCGTGCATGCAAAAACTGGATTTGAGGTATTACAGATATTAAAAAAGGGACATCATTTTGATGCAATTTTGATCGATCATCAATTGCCTATCATCAGCGGTATTGAAACGATACAGAATATTCGTGAAAAAAATTTCGATAACAATACTGAGCCGACCATTATTCCTATTTTTAGTTCGAATCAGCAGGATATAGAACAGCTATGTCATTCCGTGGCCATAAGTAGATGGTTAGTCAAACCCTTTACGCCGGAGGAGCTGTATACAGCTTTAGTAAAGGTGAACGTTTCTTAGTTTGAAGTAAGCTCTCAAAGTTGCATGAGCCGTATTTACGACCTAAGTTATCCAATTATGCACAGTTAATAGGTTCTCTTGATAGGGAGATGATGAAGTGTCTGATTTCCTTTGAATATGATTTTTTTGATTTCTAGCGTATCAAGAGCATGTTTATTATCGCAAGTTTCGGATTTTACAGCATTATCTTTCTGGATAGCTTTGTGTTGGATAATAAATAAAACACCATGCAAATTTTTAAAGATAAAGTCATCCTGATTACAGGGGCTAATAGGGGGATAGGAAAGTCACTGGTAAGTGCATTGCTCAATAACGGTGCAGGGAAGATATATGCAACCTGCCGGGATTTAAAAAATATGCCAGCATTCAACGATCATCGAATCGTACCGCTGCAACTAGACATTACCGATGTTAAACAAGTAGAAATGAGTGCGCTAGCAGCCCCAGATACTGAGATTCTGATTAACAATGCAGGAACCTTAAATCCAGGGAATATGCTACAAGGAGAAGTATTGGCTATGGAAAATGATCTGAAGGTAAATTATTTTGGAACAATAAACATGATGCGTGCATTTGCTCCAATTCTGATAAAGAATAGGCCATCTATCATGATCAACATTGTTTCGATTGCCGCCTATTCGCCTTTACCTTCTATTGCTGGGTACGCTGCTTCCAAAGCAGCACTTTATTCTGCTACACAATCTGTTCGAATTGAACTGGCTAAAAGGGATGTGACAGTATATGCTGTTAATCCGGGAGCAATTGATACCGATATGAACAAGGGAAGTGATTGGGATATGCCAGACCCAGATCGTATCGCAATAAAGATAGTAGAAAGTGTCGCAGCCGGAAACCTCGATATAGTCCCGGATGAAATGGGACAAGGTATGTATGCCGCATGGCGAGAAGAGCCTGCGAAATTATCAAAAATATTTTCTGATCTCTATCATCAAGAAAATTAGATGTTCACTATTGTTCGGCGCTATCGATGTTTATGAGTAGCGCCGAACAGTATGCTGACGATCAAAGAAGACGCTGTCTCCAAAGTCGATTTTACAATTCGGATCCAAATAAAATTTGAAACTTTATTACATTAAATGGAAAAGGACCAAGATCGCTTCGAAATGCAACGATTGACTATTCTTTTGATTTTAGGTATGGGATACGATATAGTTCATCAAATCTTTTCTTATCATCCCGATAGCTGCTGACGGCTCCAAATTTATGCATCATTTTAATATAGCACCATGCGAGATCTATCTGATAAGGCTTAAAGCCACTCCGCGCACTCTTTGGATATAAATGGTGGTTGTTGTGCCATTCGCCTGCTACAATGCCAGGCCATAACTGGTTTATGGATTTGTCTCTCTCATTGAAATCGATACCTTCACGTTGTTTGTCTTCACCTTTTGCATGCCCTTCATAGTTGAATGTGCGCACACCGACTGCCCAAAAGCCGGCGGCTCCAAAGAGTGTACAGGCAAGTGCGTGACCACCGATTAAATAAAAGGCGGCATACCAAAAAGCCCAGTTTAATATCCAGGATCCTATTGCATGTGAAGGATTGACGTACGACCCCCACTTTTGATATTGCGCATAACTATTAGCTGTTACACCCGTGTGTCGCATAAGCAATTTGACGCGGTTATAGGAATTTTCCGTAAGGTTCTTAGCAATAGGCTGGTGATTTACATCGGCTAAAAAACAGTATAGAAAGCCAGCTTGGGCATTATAGGGATCACCCGGTTTATCGGATTTTGCGTGGTGAACATGATGTGAAATAACATATATTTCTTCGGGAATTACATTGATGGTCAAATTCTGCGTGAAAAAACGCCAGAAACCGTTGCGGAATTTAAATGCGCCGTGTGTCGCAAATCGATGATGCCATATCGTTCCATGGGTCCCCATAACGATCATACTGTACAGGAACGCGGCTAACACAGTCCACCAACTGAAATGGTAAACCAAAAAGAGGATAAAAAAGGGGATGAGGCAAGCTACTTTTAACCAGCTAAAAAAGGGTAACCAATTTCGTTTATCCTTAAAAATATTAAGGCGTTTGAAGAATTCAGTGAAAATTTCTTTTTTGCTTGGCTTTACGAGATTTCCATCGGCGTCTTTCCATCCGTAGGTTGGAACTTGCAGGACATGGTCTAAAAAGGGCATTTGTGGTTGATGTAAATTATAATTTTTGCTAAAGGTATCATATTCCATGGTTAAAAAGTGTTAATGTTAAAAGTTTAACATATCCTTAAGATGTATCAAGCAATTCGAGAAGGATGAAATAGCTTGCTGGAAGATATAATATTAATAAGCAAAGGCATCACGATTAATGCTTATTTTACCATAAAGTGATACGGAATTTAAAGGGAGTTTATAGCTATTCATCCGAATGAGGTCCCTATAAGGTCCGTATGAAGTCCCTATAAGGTCCCTGTTATTATTAAAGTTTTAAGGGCCATATTCTAACACTTTATACTATTGTTCTTTAATGAATTTCATCTCAAACTCATTCTCTTTTCTTACGACTTGTTTTAGGTCAGGCGTAAATTGAAGTTCTATTCCAAGCCCCATTTTGAAGAGATCATTTCCAAGATAATCGAGCGCTACATTTTCTTGACTGGGGGCCTCTAAAATAAGCATACTGTCTTTCTGTACAAAGGTGAGCTTAAATGCGGGCGATATCTCGGCAGCATAGGTGCCCAAATAGCGCTCGATGTGTTCGATAGCCCGTTTTTTTACCTCATAAGGTTCTATGGCGGTAATATTTTCCATATTTTCTAAACGTGCCATCAATCCCCAGCCATAAAAATCATTGGATATTCCAATGAGCAATTGGTTTTCACCTTTTTTAAGTTTTAAGCGGCTATTCCCGTTCTGTACAGATATCCTTCCGTCGGGATACCTTTTCATATTCTGCCTAAAGATATTTTTGTCTGTGTAGGTAATCTGATCATTTAGGTAAAGCCATATTTCATCTGAGAATCCAAGCTGGAGATTAGCTAATGTAGGTTCTTGTGCTGTAATAATAGTTTTTAGCCATATTATCCGACGCTTTTCGGCACTACCGAAGCGTCTTGTAAGGTTTACCAATCCATACCGCTCGGTTGCTATTTTTTCCGTGAAGGCTTCGTCTTTCGGCAGGTCACGAAAAGTAGTTGGTTCTCGCCCTTCTTCCAAAGTCGTGGGTTGGGTTATCGACCAACTTCGGATATAATTGGCCTCATGTCGGGTCAGGTCCACACCTTCGGCTTGCGGTAGGTTCTCAATTTCATTAGGTTTAATCTCGATATTACTGATGTATGCATCGCCGTCGAAGGCAATGCTTCCAGTATTTTCTCGTCCCTCGAGTTTTGGTACGGTCAATCTCAAGCTGTTATTGACAAAAACCTGCATTTGCACACCTGATATGACGAGTTTAATATGATTCCATTCTTCTGTTTTAGCAGCCGCAGGTGCCTGATATTGGGGATAGATGTCCCACATGTTGACACCGTCTAAGATGGGACAGTACTGAATGCCTTCATTAGCGAATGGATGAGCCATTTTAGGAACTCGGAGATAGACAATCTCCTGTTCTTTTTCATTTTTTCGATGAAAATAAATGGCGCTGGCGAACTCTGTTTTTGAAGGTATCACATCATACTCGATGGTTCCGTCTTTAAAAATTAAGTCTTTAATCACGACTGGACCAGATGCTGGAGCGATTTTCATTGCTTTACGACCTTTAAAGTTTAGAAAATCAACTTTTCCGTGCTGGAAGGACCATTGTTCTGCGTTTAATGGAATGCTCTTGCTTATTGATGCTTTGCTATTTTTTTCTTGAGTATAACTTTGTAATAGAATGACCCATATGAAGGCTAGTGTCAAAAATATCTTTTTCATGTTAATTAAATTTTTGATAAATTTAACGGATAGACCTTATTTCAACTCGCTCAACCTTGCGGCAAGTTTATTCAAGTTTGTTCAAGCAGATTGTTTGTTTTTAAAATGTTGATATATAATAAATTATGGTTAAGTTGAGTGATCCCGAATTGTTTCTGCATCTTAAGAATTCCATTGAAAATCAACTTGAATGGGGGGAAACAGCTCATTGGAGTACAGCTGATTTTGAAAAACTTTCGGACAAGATACAGGAGAAAACGGGAGTAATACTTAGTGTTTCTACGTTGAAGCGGATTTTTGGTAGGATTGATTACCAGAGCAAACCAGCCCTCACGACATTAAATACATTGGCGCGCTACGTTGATCATGAGGACTGGCGGGCTTTTCGGAATGCTTATGCACAGAAATATATACCGCAGGAGCAGGCATTGCATAAATCCGCTTTTGAACCAAAGGTGAAGAAAAGAAAACAGCACGGTCCTATATTTATTATCGCTATTTCATCTGTTTTCGTCCTTGTCTTGGTCGGACTTTTCGGTAATAGGTTTATTCCAAATAAGAAGCCTATTAATAATAGTGCCTTCCACTTCTCGTCGAAGACAATGCTGACAGAAGGCTTGCCAAATTCGGTCGTTTTTAATTACGATGCTTCTGCTGCAAATGAAAACGATTCGGTATTTATTGCACAAAGTTGGGACACCAGCCGTAAGATACAGGTGGATAGAAAGGGCAAACACCATTCTGCGATTTATTATTATCCAGGTTACTTTAGAGCTAAACTGATTATTGGGAATAAAATTGTTCGAGAACATGATATACAGATTAAAACCAATGGCTGGCTAGGATTAGTAGAAGCAGCCTCGGGAAAGGAGCCTTTGTATTTCAAAAAAACTGAAATCGTGTTACCCCATGAAACTGCCATTACTCAGGAATTGTTGAATAGCTATAACGTCGACCTCCTCCCTGATGCTCCACTGGTAAGACTTTACAATCAAAAGGATATGACAGGAGTTATGACCGACAACTTTAGTTTTGAAACAGACATCAAAACAGGAGCGAGCAATAATGGTAATAATTGCCAGCGTGTGGAAGTACTCTTACAGGCTAAAAACGATATCATCATTGTACCTTTAGTAAATACAGCCTGTATCGGTGACATAGCTCTTACAGCTGGTGGCTTTTATACGGATAGCAAACAAGATGACCTCAGTGGATTTGGCTGCGATCTTTCCAAGTGGACCAAGCTTAAAATAGTTTGTAAAAATCAGCAGGTTAAATTTTGGATCAATGATAAACCTACATACACTACGATGATTAAAAATGCACCAACTGAAATAGTTGGTTTGCAATATCGTTTTAAAGGGGCAGGTTTTGTTAGAAATACCCGTTTAAGTGGGTCGGAGAGGAAGGATATTAGTTTTTGATAGGTAAACCAATTATGCATATGATGATACTAAAAAAGATATTTCCTTTTTTATTTTTCTTACCGCTAGCTTGCTTGGCTCAGCAAGAAAAAGGAAAGCCTTTCGAAATACAATTTGATATCTCGGGACTTTCCAATGGCGCAAAGCTTCAATTGAATAGCTTCCAGGAAGGTGGTCGGTCCTATGACGTCATACTTAAGGATGGAAAATGTGCCATAAAAGGAACTCTAGAGGAGCCTTCTTTATATGTACTAACGGCAAAGCCCAATTTGAGGGCAGTCATCTGGATTGAACCGGCTCGCATGAAGATATTAGGCGATAGTTTACATTTTTCGGATATAGCGGTGCTGAATTCCAGATCACAGGCTGATGCCATCCCAATCAATAGGCAACTGGATCCCATGTGGAAAGGAGCAGCTGAGCTTGACCGAAAAATTGAAATTGAAACCGATTCGGTCCAACTGGTGGAGTTGAAAATAGCATCGGACCATTATTATCGGTCCATCAGACAGTTGAGAGTCCACAATATTTTTGATAAAACACCGTCTTATCCACTTATGCAGGAACTCTATTTCTTAAGGACATCATTGACAAGAGATTCCTTGCAGTTGGCTTTTGATAGGTTCTCTCAGAATATGAAAAAAAGTAGAACAGGACGGTTCTTAAAGGAATTTCTCCAAGCAAAGGAACTTAGAAGAGGGGATCTGGCTCCAGCTTTTATTGTCAAAGACCTTAATAATAATGATGTGAATTTGACTGATTTTCGGGGAAAGATTGTTGTTCTCGATTTTTGGGCTGCTTGGTGTGTGCCTTGTAGAAAAAGTAATAAGAAGCTACCGATGTTGTATGCTAAATATAAAAAACGAGGTCTAGAGATCCTATCTTTTAACCTAGACACAAATAGGGAGATTTGGAAGAAAGCAGCGGTCGAAGACGGCATATCCTGGACCAATGTGGGCGATCAGCAAGCGCTGAATAGCAAAACAGCAATTAACTATCGGGTGCAGGGATTACCAAAGGTTTATATCATTGATCGAAATGGTTTTATCATGGATACCGGAGGATCTGGGGTGGACCTAGAACGTACTATAAAAGAATCTCTCGATCCTTTGCTTTAAGATCCAGTATAAAAAATAGAGTAGGAGCCGAGGGGGAGGTTATGACCTTTCCTAAATGCAGGAAAGGTCTTTCTCCAATGACGTATGTTTTATTCTTCTGATGTGTTCTTTAGTTGCATTAGGAGCGTGTAGGCATTTTTGCTAACGATTTTCTTCCCTTCAAAATCGCGGTAATTCAATACCTTCACTAGCCCTTTTTGAGGCTCCTCAACTGCTATTTCCGCCAGGCGATAATTGCTGTTTCCTTCCGATATGAATACATAATTTTTTCCTTCAAAGTCTACGATACTTTCTTCAGGCAGAGCGTGCCCCAACGTAGCCGTTGTTTGTATTTCAGCATTCATGTATACACCAGGTATCATATTCTGATCATATTTGTCCAAATGACAATGCACATCTGTCATGCCGGAGGGATCGACATCTTTGCCGATCAAATGGATTTTTCCATTGTACTTTTTACTTGGGTTAGCATTGGAGTACGCCAATAGAAGCTGTCCAGGGCGAAGCTGTTCAAGATCCTTTTCATAGACTTTGAGGTTCAGATGGATATCCGTTGGATTGATCAATTCGAAGAGGATATCTGAAGGATTCACATATTTCCCGATGTTGACATTAACCTTGCTCACATAGCCATCTATAGTGCTGTATACGGGAGCACTTTTTCGAATATTTTCAGCAGAAACTGTACTGGGCTGAATATGTATGAGCTCTAGCTGTTTTGCAATGGCATTCATTATAATCTGTTGACTGTTCATTTCGGCCTGAGCTTGCTGCATTACTTTATCGCTACTCGCCTGATTCTGGTTGAGTTCCTTTTGACGTCTGAAGTCAAGCTGGGCAAAATGTAACTTTGATTGGGCCGAGAGATAATCTTGCTGAAGCTGCACAAACTGTGGATTTTCCACAACTGCTATAACATCTCCTTTTGAAACCTTCATACCAGGAAGCAGCTTGGTACTTTTTAAGTATCCTCCTAAAGGAATGCTTACCGACACGAAGTTTTGAGGCGGAACATCTATTTTTCCATTGACTTTTAAGATGTTGGTTATCGGTTCGTCCGCAAGCGTTACTATTTCTAAATGCACATTTCGCAACTGGGCATCTGTTAGGGAAACCAGGTTTTCGTCTTTGGGGCCTGGTGGCGTGGAGGCTGCACTTTCCGTATTTCGATGACAAGAAATACAGAGTACAGCCAACACATAAACCATATAGTGGGATAAAAGATTTTTCGTTTTCATTTTTATCGATTTATCATAATGTAATGAAGCAGAATGGCATTTTCATTGAGCTGCCACAACGCATCCGTATAATTACTTTTCAGTGAGATTGCTTGGTTGACCAAAGTGACAAATTCGAGATAATCTATGGCGCCGTTTGAGAATTTTTTCTGTACGGTTTCAAAGACTATTTCAGCATTCTTGAGTCCTTCGGTTTCATATTGATCGACAATATCAAGACTGGTCTGATAGCGTTGAGAAAGCTCTTGTACTCTTTTTTTAAGCTCAAATTGTGCATTTTGCAATTCGTCGCTGGCGATGGTTTCCGCTAGACGTGCAGTCTCGATCCGAGCTCTCTGTCCTTTGGAAAATAACGGTACGGCAACACCTAACTGTACAGAATGGAATCGCGGACTTGCGTCGTAGGTCCTGTTATCTGGACCGGTACCTTTAAAACTATTTAGATTATAGCCTAATAGCAACTCGGGGAGCAATTTAGATTTTTCAACCCTTGTTGCTTGTTCCGAGACTATTTTTTCTTGTTCCAATACCTTGAGCAAAGGATGATCGGTTATTGATAACTGACGAAATTCGATCTTTTCCATAGAACTTAGGGTGTAGGTCTCTTCCGTATTTAGCAGCCACTGGAATTGCAATTGAAGTACCTTTATCTCATCACGTACCTGTCTTAATTGGATCGTGATAGCTGCTTTTTGATTCTTCGCGGTTACACTTTCAAGGGCATCACTTTCACCTGCTTTTTGACGTAGAATGGTTTTGTCGAGAAAGCTGCTATACAATGACAGTGCTTTAGTCAAAAGCTGTTCCTTTTGTTGCCAATACAGTATGTTGTAATAGGTAAGACTGACAGCCTTTTTAAGCTCAAACTCTTTGAGAGAGACTTGTAGTTGACTTCTTTTCCATTCTTCGGTATAGCGGGCCCGTTGCCTTTTGTAGACCGCAGGAAAACCAAAACGTTGACTGATACTGACCTTTGTATCCTGATAGGCGCTATTGATCTGGCCATAATCCAAACTGATATCCATCTGCGGAATATCGGCAGTGGATGACCCTATTAGCGCTTTGGCATAGGCAGCTCTTAGTTTTTCAATTTTTATGTTATGGTTGTTTTGGAGAGCGAGTTCAATAGATTGATCCAAAGTAACAACAGTCTGTGCTGTTGAATTGTTTGTTGTTAAAAAAATAAATGCAATCAAAAGAGGTGCAACATGTCGTCCTTTTAATTTATTGAGTTTAAATCCCCGTTCTATAGTTACATAAAGCAAAGGGAGAACGAATAATGTTAATAACGTTGCTATAAGCAGGCCACCAATGACAACAGTTGCCAATGGGCGTTGTACCTCAGCTCCAGCGCCATTGCTCAGTGCCATGGGGATAAAGCCCAGTGAGGCAACCGATGCGGTCATCAAAACGGGGCGCAAACGATTTTCTCCGCCATCGACAACAATGCGTACAATATTGCGGATGCCACTTTTTTGAAGCCTGTTAAATTCGGAGATCAATACGATACCATTGAGGACAGCCACGCCAAATAAGGCTATAAATCCAACCCCGGCACTGATACTAAAAGGCATTCCCCTTAGTGCCAACAGGAAAACCCCACCTATAATCGATAATGGGATAGCACTATAGATCAATAAACTTTCTTTAACAGATTTAAACGCAAGGAATAGAAGTATAAAGATTAAGGCTAAAGCAATAGGGACAGCAATCAGGAGGCGTTGTTTGGCATTATTGAGATTTTCAAAAGAACCGCCATATTTGATGGAGTATCCTGTTGGAAGTTTGATTTCCTTATCAATTTTAGCTTGTAGTTCATGGACGATACTTTGTACGTCGCGGTCTTTGATATTAAATCCGACGACAATCCGGCGTTGTGCGTTTTCACGTTGGATCTGATTTGGCCCTTGCTCAATGGCCACACGTGCCAATTGGGAAAGTGGAATTTGGTTGCCCGTAGGCGTGGGGATTAAAAGGTTACGGATATCGGTAATATTCTTTCGGTCCTTGGCGGCTAGGCGGACGACCATGTCAAAGCGTTTCTCTCCTTCGAATACCAGACCTGTACTCTGTCCAGCAAAAGCAGCATTTATGGTTCTATTTACGTCAGCAATGGAGAGTCGATGCTGGGCGATCATTGGACGGTTATAGGTTATGACGACTTGTGGAAGTCCGCCAATAGGTTCGACGTAAAGATTTTGGGCTCCTTGGACCGTTTCAATGATTTTACCTATTTGCTGAGCATGTAAGGCCAGAGAATCGAGGTTGTCTCCAAATATTTTGAGGACAACATCTTGCCGCGCCCCCGTCATCAGTTCGTTGAACCGCATTTGGACGGGGTACTGAAAGCCGGCCGTAATACCGGGTACATCCGTCAAGGCCATACTCATTTTTGAAGCAAGTTCTGGAAATGTATGGGCCGAAGTCCATTCTTTTTTGTCTTTTAGGATAACCATCATGTCTGATGCTTCCATTGGCATAGGATCGGTTGGCACCTCGCCGCTGCCAATTTTGGTGACTACTTTTTCGACCTCAGGAAATCTGCTTTTCAGAATATGGGCAGCCTTTTGAGTGCTTTCAATAGTCGTAGTCAGGTTACTGCCTGGAAGAACCCGCGTGTCGACCGCAAAATCTCCCTCCTCTAGTGAAGGAATAAATTCCCCGCCGAGGTGACTTAGTGTAACTACGGCAAGTATAAAAAGCGAGATAACCAATGCAAGAATAGTCTTTGGAAGTCGGAGTACTTTGAGTAATACATGGACATAAAATTTTTCAAGTCTTTTCATCAGCCGATCCGAAAGCGAAGGTTTGCTATTTCTCGCACGGAGTAATATTGAACTCATCATCGGTATATAGGTGAGCGATAACAGGAACGCGCCTAATAAAGCAAACGCGACTGTTTCGGCCATGGGTTTGAACATTTTGCCTTCGATTCCTTCCAATGTTAAGATGGGGAGGTAAACGATCAGGATAATGATCTGTCCAAAAACAGCACTGTTCATCATACGACCGGCAGATGCTGTCACCATATCATCCATTTCAGAAGCGGGCACCTTGAGCAATTCTTTGAATCGTTGCTGCTGCATAAGCTGATGCATCACAGACTCGACAATAATGACAGCCCCATCAATGATTAATCCGAAATCGAGTGCACCGAGACTCATCAGGTTACCACTCACTCCAAAGAGGTTCATCATGCAGATTGCAAATAGCATGGCTAAGGGAATGACGGAGGCTACGAGCAATCCAGCCCGTATATTGCCTAGGAAGAGTACTAGTACAAAGACGACAATTAATGCTCCTTCCAAGAGATTTGTCTGTACCGTACTGATGGCATTATTGACCATTTTGGTACGATCAAGAAAAGGTTCAATAAGGACACCTTTAGGCAATGTTTTTCGGATTTCCTCTACCTTGGCCTTTACATCTGCAATGACTTGGCTGCTATTGGCGCCTTTTAACATCATCACGACGGCTCCAGCAACTTCACCATTGTCGTTGTAGGTCATCGCGCCATAGCGGGTTGCATAGCCAGGTTGTACTTGAGCAATGTCCCGAATGAAAATCGGCAGGTCGTTTTGCTTACCCGCAATCGCAATATTTTGGATGTCGTCAATGTTACCGACCAGTCCTTCGCTTCGGATATAAAGGACTGTTGGTCCTTTCTCAATGTATGCGCCGCCGGTGTTTTGGTTATTGGCATTTAGTGCGTCAAAGACATCGTTGATTGTAATCCCATAGGCATTGAGTCTGTCAGGGCTGACAGCGATCTCATATTGTTTCAGCTTTCCTCCGAAACTACTGACTTCAGCTACGCCTTTGACGCCTAGCAGCTGCCTTCTGACAATCCAATCTTGGATAGTACGCAGTTCGGTTACATTATACTTGTGCTCGTATCCCGACTGGGGTCGAACGACATATTGATAAATTTCTCCAAGACCTGTAGAAATAGGGCCCAGCTGGGGAGAACCTATGCCTGGAGGAATTTCTTGCTGTACCTGTTGCAGACGTTCAGCGACTTGTTGCCGGGCCCAATAGACATCAATGTTGCCATCGAAGACAATGGTTACAAGGGATAGCCCAAATCGCGAAAAACTCCGGATTTCCTGTAATCCAGAAATATTACTGTTGGCCTGTTCGATTGGAAAGGTGATTAATCGTTCAATATCCGTTGCACCAAAAGAAGGGGCAATAGTGATGACCTGCACCTGATTGTTGGTAATATCAGGTACAGCATCAATAGGAAGTTTGGTCACCTGATATGTGCCTATCCCGATTAATGCCAACATCAGTAGTGCTACAATGAGTTTGTTCTTTACAGAGAACTCAATGATTTTCGTAAGCATAATAAATAGATTCTGTTAAATCGTAAAATAATAGCGGGAGACTTCAGCCAAGCATAGAATCGCAGCGATAAAAAAGGATGCAATTGTGACATGACAAAACTTAAACTTTTACTGACGTGAAAGTTATGGTCGGGTGGAAGTCTTCAACCGAAATAATAAGAAGTATGATGTATTAACAGAATTTGGGCGGCTGCCAAATGGAAGTTATGAATGTATCCTCTATAAACTGATCATTCCAAACAGCGGTATTGTTATTTTTTTCGGGTAAGGATCTATTTTTAATTTTGATAGCAGCAATTTGGGGGCACACAAAAACAGCGTTGTATGAGGTTGTATGCATCATAAAAGGAAGTTTTTGATCTTTCTCATAGTCATCGTCATGTGGGTGATTCTCTAGGTGGTACCCACTGTAGTGTACGTTCAGAAAATCGACGACAGAGAGGCTTGGATTTTTTACTTTGTGCTCAAAATAATGCTCAATCAACAACGGAAATCTCAATAATTGTGAAATTTCGGTTGCCGACGCGATGTAAATCGTCAAGAAGCATATAGCCAGCAGCTTTTTCATCCTAAACAAAGCTATAAAAAATATCATTAAAATATTAATCAAACTTTTCAACGTTCTGCAGCGTTTTATTGAAAAACAAACAAAATGATTGCTGAACCTTAAAAAATTGACTAACCTGTGAACGATATGTGCTAAAGCATAGTCACAGCCATAACAGGTTGCTTAAGGCTAGGTATAAATTTTACAATTCTTTTAACGTATTTGTTGATCAAAATTTATTTCGAATGAATAAAAATACCCCCCAAAAGGTAAATGACCATCTTGCTAATGAACGAACTTTCCTTGCTTGGATCCGGACGAGCCTAGGGATTATGGGATTCGGTTTTGTAGTTGTTAAATTTTCATTATTTATTCGTCAGATTGAGCTCATTTTAAAAAAAGATGTAGTTGCAGGCTCACAGCATGAACATTCTGGCGCTGTTGGCGTTTCCATTGTAGTCATAGGTGCATTGACAGTTATTGTCGCTTTCTTTAAATATCGTAAAACGAACAAACAGATTGAAGCGGAAAACTTTACTCAAACTTCAAATAGCATCACGATTGTGGCTGTGTTAATTTTTGTCATAGGTATTATTCTGAGCTGGTATCTTATCGATGGTCTTTAAGGAGAAAGCGTTAGATCTAGTTCGCGCTGGAATGATTATTCACGCTAACTAGATCTAAATTGACCGTGCATTCGCTATTTACGATACGGGCAAAATATATTATTGCGATGTACACTGCGCGACCGTTATTTGCTTTATTGCGCTACGTTTTTCTAGAAACTGTCGTAGGGCGATCATCAAAAAAGCAAGAAAACCAAAGCCCATCGTAAGCCATGGCGAAAATTCTACACCTTTCGAAACGATAATCCAGCCACCTACGGTAGTTCCCAAGGTTACCCCAAGATTGCCAAATGAAGTCGCTAGACTATTGGCAAATTCTAGCGCCTCGGGTGCAGAGGAAATCATATAGGTAGATGCGTTTAAGAAGCTAGGAGAATAAAGAAATCCCCACAAGGCAATCGTACAGAACGTGGCGAATAGATTGTCATCGGAAAAATACAGTAGTAAGGGGATAATAAGTGTACCCGATAAGAAAAAGGCCGTGGTAAACGTAATATTTCGGTTGAGCATTTTCCCTGCAACCCAGTTAGCAATGACTCCGATAATACCAAATACAAATAACATATAACTAACCATGGTACTGTCCATATTCTTTGCTTTGTTTAAATACTCGGCTAAGTAACTATAGGTAGAAAACCAAGCTGATACCATAAAGAAATTCATGGCGGTGCTGACCAAAAAGATGGGCTTGGTTAATATTTTCATTTGACTTCCATAGGTTTTTTTTTCTTTCACGGGCAACGGAGGAATGGTAAGATAGATCGCTAATAGCGCGATTATACTGACAACTGCCTGTATTGTGAAAGAATATGTCCAAGAAGAAAGACTGGCAATGTAGGTGGCGAAGGGGACGGTTGTTACCATGGCTATCGCAACACCACTGAAAACAATACTCATAAGTTCATTTTCATTTTGTTTCCCCCCTTTTAAAATGGCGACAGACAATGCTGTTGCAATATAGACAGGTTGGAGAAAGGCCGGAAGAATTCTTACAATAAGCAGTAACCAAAAAGGAGGGGATAATGAAGAGACAATCGCTGTGACTAAGAAAATAGCGATGGCAGTTAACATGACTTTCTTGCGGTCGAATCCCGAAGCCAGTAATGTCATAAATGGCCCAGTTATCGCAATGATCAAAGCAAAAGCACTCAATAAATAACCTGCTTTATCGATACTGATATGATAATGATCGGCTAGTTGCGGTAAGATGCCAATAATGCCAAACTCTGTTGTGATTACTGCGAGAAAACCCAAAGCGCCTATATATGCGTATTTTTTCATAAATAAAAACTGTTGTGTATGATTAATTATACGAGCAAATGTAAAGGCAAATACTTGCTTCTGGGTGTCAAGCAGCTATTTGTGTGTTACTAACAAATTTGTAAGTAATGGAAAAAGAAATTGTTATATTGGTCGGATTGTGGCGAACCCAAGGAAGGAAGAGAATGTTGTTTGATGTATAGCGCTTAACGTCTGACTAATTGCTTCCATGATGGATTTTATACCTTTTTTCCTGTAAGGCTACTAAACTTATTGCCAAGTTTGTCCTTATAAAAATCGCCTTCCTTCTTAAAGCTTCTTGCATCTACTTCTTCAAGCAACTGGTTTTTATAAAACACATTTTTTGTGTCTTTTCCAAAATCATTGCCCAAGGGTATAAATGTTTTTACATAGGCACCTGGGATTATTTCCTGATTATAGAACACGTGACTTTTGTCTTTTGAATAGGAGTTGCTTCCGTAAGAGTCAATTTCTTCATCAATAGGATATAATTTAAAAGAGGGGGCATCAACATGCGCATATTTAAAATCTTTTCCTCTGAATAGGATAGTTTTATTGTCGATATTGATATGGTCCTGATCAAGCACACGAATTTTGTGAATGGTGTTAAATGGCCTCTTTACAACAGCTAACCCCTGTTGAAATGGCGGATAATAAATCGTGTCATAAATTTTTATGTAATATTTGTTAATCGCTTCAACGTTTCCAGTATTGGCTAAAATTGCCTTAAAAGTACCGATATTAGGTGAAATATATACGGAGTCTTTATCCTTTAGAAAGTAATCGTTGATGAACGAAAAGGTGTTCCTGTCGACTTTTATGGGATCATTCGAATAGAAGTAATGATCCTTGTCGCGTGCCCAGTTTATATGACCCGCAACCGGCTCATATGTCTTCGGATCTGCGCCTTCGATAATATGGAAGCCCAGGACCTGATCGATATAATAAACGTGAAAACGATCTTTTGGAATCTGCTGGTCAACATAAAAGGAACTTTTGTCTACAAGTTTTTGGGGCATCCCACGAAAATAGACCGCATTTTTATCTTTGGCGATATCTTCTGACAGGACTTCAAACGATTTGGCGTCAGCCTGCATTTGTGAAATACCCAAGCTAAACCAATTTCCATTCTGACAATAAGCGATCTGCCCTTTCGAATCAATAAAATAGGAACCCGATTTTTGTTTATTGACGGGTTGGCCAATATTTCGACAAGAGATAAGAAAACAAGAAAAAATACAAGCTACAAAAAAAGCACGTTTTTTAATTTTTGTAATGCAGACAAGTGCTAACATATTCTTTTTTTAATTAGTTATTACCAATTATTTATGAGGGTAATTGCATAAAACTTGCCCCAATAACCTTTAATGAGTTGTCAATGCGTTTCCAGGTTCTAAAATACCGGAATTTTCCTTCGAGTGGTGCCCCCATAACCTGACCTTTGGCCGTCATCGTAACGACTGAAAGTGCGGTATCTCCCACGAGCTTGATCGCATTGATTTCTGTTGCGGCTTGTTCAATAACCATTGCCTTTGACCTATGCGCATTTAGATCCATTTCTTTTGTTAGCATTTGGCCGTCTGGCGCAATTGCTACCAGACTATCGTACAGAAGGAGGTCAAGAGCATCTACATCACTTGCTAGCTGAGCCGCAAAAAGCTGGTTCTCAGCTTCGATAATATCTTCTTTTGTTATTTTGTCCATAGTTAAATCTGATGTTACCATCTTTGTTTTAAGTGTTTATTATTTTAAAAATACTAAATCATTGTTGAGCTTTCGCCATTAGACAATTTCTTTTTTGCGCGCTATGCACCACGAGAACAGTAACTGTTTAAGTTCCTTATGACAATTTGAGATTATTAATTACACCTTCTTTTAGCTCCTTATTTATTTGGTGTAGGCAGCTCCTTAATCCATATATTCTTAAAATCTACGGGTTGACCTTCACTCTGTAAAGCGATAAATCCACTGCTGAGCAACTTACCATCGATCTTCATTTTGGGGTCATACCCATTGGCCGTTCCACCTCCAATCTGAGGTTTTGAATATTCTAGTACGGTATCTCCGTTAATGATGTGTTTGATTAACGAATCTCCCAATACAATCAATTCCCCTTTAACCCATTGATCACCATCATAGGTCTTCGAAGTAGAATTTAAACAATGTGAGGAAGCTATTTTGCCCTGATAGACCACATTGGTTCCAGGGGAACACATATTTCCTGTAGGACGGGGTTGACCATCGCTCAATCCTCCTAAAAGTTGCATTTCGACAGAAATAGGCCAGTCCTGTTCTTTCAACATTGTTCTGGGGTCCTGCGAATGAAACATCACGCCGCTGTTACGAAGCGTATAGGAGGGGGCACCTTTATGGAGCGCGCCTACAAATCGATATTCAAACTTTAAATGATAATAAGAAAAGGGTGTTTTATAATATAAATGGCCAAATTGATCATTAAAATCATCATACTGATCATATCTGACCTTAATTATTCCATCTTCGACTCTAAACGTATC